>NZ_JANLVV010000132.1:0-4323 GCF_031364185.1 Salinibacterium sp.
GTCGCCGCGACTCGACGGACACGCTGTCACTGTTCTTGTTACGGTCACGGCCGCCGACCTTGCGGATGAGGATGGCCGGGATTCCGATGCGATCGGCGTCATGTCCGGCTCGCCGTTTCCCGTCTCCCGTCGCACTATCGAGGGATTCATCGACGCCGGCGGGTACCGGGTCGCCACGATAGACGATGGTGGCAGGGTCACCGCGATCAGCTCGCCCCAACGATGCTTCACCCCGATGCAGAGGCTGGGGATGGTCGCTCGAGACGGCCTCGGCTGCGTGACCCCCGGATGCTCAAGCCCGCACTACACGCTGCAGGCACACCACGTGATCCCCGACCGCGACGGCGGGCCCACCGCACTGGATAACGGGCTACTACTCTGCTACTGGCATCACCAGCAAGTTGACACCGGGCCATGGCAGTACCGCATGATCGAAGGTCTTCCCTACGTACGCGGGCCCGGGGTTCCCGACTGGACTCCGGCACGCAAACCAGTTGCACGAATCGCATAACGCAGGGATAGCTTGAGCGCGGGTTTTAGCCGGGCCCGCGCCTGTTGCAGATCAGCGCCGTCACGGCAGGCAGTCGCGCTGCTTGAGCCGTGCGCCTCTCGCGTCCCGACAGCCAGATCAGGTGGCGGCGAGGCGCTGCTTCTCGGCCTCGATGTCATAGTCCACGGCGGGCCACTGTGGGTCGAGGCGACGCAGCGCCTCGAGCAAGAGGTGCTGCACGGCCCAGCGGGCGTACCACTTGCGGTCGGCCGGGATCACGTACCACGGGGCATCCACCGTCGACGTTCTGGTGAGCGCGATCTGGTACGCCTCCTGGTACTGATCCCACGACTGCCGCTCATCCACGTCACCGGGGTTGTACTTCCAGTGCTTATCGGGGCGATCGAGGCGCTCCTGCAGTCGCGCTCTCTGCTCATCCGCACTGATGTGAAGCATCACCTTGATAATCGTCGTGCCGGAGTCTGCCAGCTCACGCTCGAACTCGTTGATGATGCCGTAGCGCTCCTCGATTGCGTCGGGCGTCGAAAATCCGCGCACCCGGTGGATCAGCACATCCTCGTAGTGCGACCGATCGAACACCCCAATCTGCCCGGCCTGCGGCAGCTCCGCGCGGATGCGCCAGAGAAAATCGTGCGACCTTTCCTCCTCGGTGGGCGCCTTGAACGCATGCAGGTGGATGCCCTGCGGATCGGTCTCGCCGATGACGTGACGCACGATGCCGCCCTTGCCCGCCGTATCCATCGCTTGCAGCACCAACAGCACGCTGCGGGTACCGCCGAACTTGCTCTCGGCGAAGAGCCGCTCCTGCAGACCGGCCAGCTCCCCACCGCTGTCGGCGAGCTCGCGCTCAGCCGCCTTCTTATCGCCGCTGAAACCGGGAGTGGATGAGGTGTCGATCGCCGCGAGATCGAAACCGGCGGCAACGGGAAAGAGAAGACTCATGAGTCCACGCTAGCGGGCGAGCGGCACCTCGACGATGGTCTGGCCAGTGGATGCCGTCAGCGCCTGCTCGAGTTCGCCCCTGTTCTGCACGCGCAGGTACGACCAGCCGTACGCCGCGGCCAGCTGCTCGATCGACACCTGCTGGGGAGTCAGCAGCACCCGGTCAAAGCTGGGGCCAGCGGATCGCGCCACCTCGAGCCCGTCGAAGATGGTGCCCCCGTTGTCGTTGCCCACGATGACCTGGATGCGCGGCCTCGCCTCCCCGACACCGAACAGCAGCGCGCCGGCGTCGTGCAGCAGCGCGAGGTCGCCGAGCAGCACCCGGGTGGTGCCAGCGGAAGCGGGCTGGCTCGACAGCGCGATGCCGAGCGCCGTGGATATGGTGCCGTCAATGCCGGCGAGTCCGCGATTGGCGTGCACGGGAATCTTTTTACCGGTCGCGACGCGATCCACTTCACGGATAAGCCTGGATGCCCCGAGCACCAGTCGGTCGTGCGGCCATGTGGCGCGCCACACGGCTTCGACCAGCGAACGCCTGGTCACGGGGGCACGCACGGCGGCGAGCTCGGCTTTGGCGTGCGTGGCCGGGTCGGCCGAAGCATCCGGGGCATGATCGATGGGCTGGATCAGCGCACGGGACGCGCTCACCCAACGGCCCACCCAGGCCCCGTCGGTCGAGGGATCACCGGTGACCGTCACCGAATCGGCAAACGTGGTGACCCTGCGCCCCGGGTTGTAGTCGTCGGCGGAAGCGCCGCGGACGACGATCGTCTCGACGCCGGGGCGCTGGATCAGGGCCGGCACCTCGCGGCTGAGCGTCGGATGCCCGAACACGATCACGCGCGCGACCCGGTCACCGAAGTTGGCGGTGTTCAAGAGTTCGCGATAGGCGACCACGAGGTGCGGGCCGAAGTGCGCGCCGCTCGACACCTCCGCGATGAGCGGTGCGCCGAGCTCGCGGGCGACCTCCTCCGCGCGCTCGCCAGCGCCGGTGCCCGCGACCACGATTGTGCCGGGCATTGTTCGCAGTTCAAGGCCGGCCGGGAGCGCCTCCGGCAGTTCCATGCTCGAGAGTGCTTCCGGAAGCTTCACCTCGGGCGCCTGAACCACCAGCGACTCAAGCACCAGCGGGGCCGACAGCGGCTCGGCAAACGAAAGATTGAGATGTACGGGTCCGGATGCCGCGGCCACCGCATCACGGGCCAGCTGCGCCGCCGCGCGCCGCTCGCCGGGTTCGCCGGTCGGAGCGCGCACGTCCCAGGTTCGTGTCACCGCCGCACCGAAAATGCCCGGCTGCTCAGTGGTCTGGTTGGAGCCGATGCCGCGCAGCTCGTCCGGGCGATCCCCGCTCAGCACGATCAGCGGAACGCCGGAGTGGTGGGCCTCCAGCACCGCGGGATGCAGGTTCGCGACGGCCGTTCCCGAGGTGGTGACCAGCAGCACCGGCGTGCGGGTTTCGATCGCGATGCCGAGGGCGAGGAAGCCGCCAACACGTTCGTCGATGCGCACCCTGAGGCGCAGCATCCCGAGCCGTTCAAATTCGGCGGCGGCAAGCGCGAGCGCCTGCGAGCGCGAACCTGGGCCGAGCACTACATCGCGAACGCCGAGGCGAACGAACTCATCGAGCAAGGCGACCGCGAAATCGGTCGCGGGAGAGTCAGTCTTTGGGCGGGTCATCGTCGAGGTCTGCGAGCTCCTGCTCGAGGCGGCGGATGCGTTCGTCCTGCGCCTCGTCGCGGCGAATGTTGCGGAGGAACGTGGGGTCGTCATCCGGCGCGACGGTTCTGGACTGGCCGCTGCCGGTGGCCTTCTCCTTGCCGATGAAGAACCACAGGATGGCACCGACCACGGGGACCACAAGGATGAGAAGCACCCAGACGACCTTGGGCATCGCACGCACCCGGCGCTGGTCGACAAGGATGACGTCCACGATGGCGAACACGTCCAATGCAAGGACTATGAACGGGACGATCACAAGCAGTCGGGACATTCTCTGATTCTAGGCTCGCAAACTGCACCCAGCCTGCGTGAATACACTGGCACCGTGAAACCCTGGGTCGCCTACAGCCTCGTTCGTATCGGACTGTTTGCCGCGATCTTCGCCGCACTGTTCATCGCCGGCGTCGAGGCCTGGCTTAGCGCGGTCATCGGCGCGATCGTCAGCCTGTGCGTGAGCTACCTTTTTTTCGGCAGGCTTCGGGATGCCGTTGCGCGCGATATCGTCGCCCGCCGCGCCAGGCCCCCCGGCGATGCCGACACCGCCGCCGAAGATCTGTAGGGGCCGCTGCGCGCCGCGCAGCGCCCGCTGCGTCCCGACGCGCCGCGCGTCCCGGCGCGCCCTTGTCCCTACCCCACCGAGACCGCTCAAGTTGTTACTTCCGGACGCTTCGTAGCAACAGCTTGAGCGGTCTGGATTTGCCGCGGGCGGGCGGCTGGCCGGCGGCACGAGCCCGGACGGCGCAGCGCGTCGGGACCGGCCCCTCACCCCGCTGCGCGACCCCATCCCGCCCCTCAACCGAATCCGCCACACCGCCGGTTGCCTCCTATCCCCCAGCCGCACCGTCGTCCCGTCCCGCCCGCGCCCCGGTCCCTCGCTGCGCCGCCCCGCACGGCCGTCCCGCCGAGACTGTGCACACTGTTGCTTCCGGATGCTCGATAGCAGCAGTGTGAGCGATCCCGAGGTGCCGCGGGGCGCGTGGGTCGACCGCCGCGGCGCGAGCTGATCCGTCGGGACTATCTCATGAACGGTGTTTCCGGCGGTTCTCATTTAGTAGGTCTCCGCGGCCGGCCAGCGGTCTGCGAAGGTGATGGCGAAGGCGTTCAGCGCGGGCTTCCAGCGCATCGTCCATCGGGTGCGGCCACGACCGGTG
>NZ_JANLVV010000138.1:0-3158 GCF_031364185.1 Salinibacterium sp.
CCATCTCGTTCCCGGGCACGCCACTTTCGGGTGCCTACCTAAGCAGTTTTGTCGTAACTACCGTCGAGAACCGCTACTGTGCCGAGTGCGGGTGGCTTCTCACATCAGATGGTACAAAGATCAACATTTACTCGGAACTCACGTATCGGAGAATCAACTAGTGGACCATCGAGCCTCGATACGCCTGATGACCGCTTTCGCTGTTGTCGTGAGTCTTTCCGGGTGTTCTGCACAACCAGATCGGGAGACCTGTGACGGGAGTCTCGCAGGAGTAACACCCATTGAACGTTTTGACGGAATGTACTACTTGACGTCTGACGAGCTCGCGAAATCTGTCGCCAGCTGTGACGGTGCCGATGATTGGATGGCGGCTTTGCGCGCGCACCCCAACGTGGTGAGCATTGACGAGATCTCCGCAAGCGATGCGGAGGTGTATCTGGCCTCCAGCTGTCAGCTTCTCCCGGACCAGGGCGACTCGGCTCCGGCGTGCGTCGAAGCAAAAAACGGGGATACTTCGAGTAGACATTTGATGCAAGGGTCTTGCTATGAAAAACGAAGGTCGGCATGACGGTCACGTGGGTGAAGGCCACTTATGTGTTTACCGCTAGGTCGGACTCTCCGACTATGTGGGTGCGGGGTGTTGCGTCGACCGGGGATGCGAGCGAACTGGCGGATAATGTGACGGTCACTCAGGATGCGTGAGTGCAGCAGATGCGCGCTGGCACCACCGCGCAGGCGCCGGTGTCTGACGTGGTCATCCAGTCGCAGTCGGGCAGGATCCTCAAAAACACGGTCACCGACGTATTCGTATGATGCTGCGGGAAGATTGATCACCGCGGTCATCCCCAGGCACACCGTGGCGTGTGGATTTGCGCAGACCTCGACGTAGGGGATGAATACTGCGGCGGGCCGGGATGGGAGCCGCACCAGCATCTCCGACACGAAGGATGGTGGCACCCCGGCGGAGACGGGGTATTGCTATGACTGGGCCGACCGCCTCACTGGGCGGCGCCTACGAAAGGCTGACGCAAGAAGAACTCGGCTGCAGCAAAGGCGGCGTGGGTACCGGTGAGACAACCGCGCAAAGTGCCACAAATGAGCGACACTGAGCGGTACATACCAGCCCCTCCAGACTGCCGATTCGGTGGATGCCGTCAAGCAGATGTTCAGTTGAGCTTTTGCGCGCTGGTCTGTGTGGCAGCTACATACGCTCACAGGGAGGATGGCAAGGACCTCTTTGGAGTTGGCGTGGGCAGCGGCCTAGAAGCCGAGCTTTCATTGGCTGTTGGAAGCAGCACCTTTAGCTCCACGGGGTGGTCCCTTGCTGGCTCCTGCTCAGCAGACCTAGGCGTCGGTTATTATGTCGGCGGTAGCGGTTCTATGGATCCAGGGATCAACACAATTGGGCCAACGTTCTCACCGCCCAGCTCGTCGAGCGGGGTCGTGCATGGAGCCGGAGCCGGGTGCAGCGGGACCCTAAATTACCAAACTGAAGCCTCTTGGCCTTCGTGGTGATACATCAAACAATGAAAGCTGAGTATGAATAGCGAATTTGTGCCGTTTTTCTTCGTAGGAGCATTCCAGCTCGGTCTTGGCTGCACGCTCCTAGCGCTTCGCTCTCGTCTGCTCCGATGGGTGACCTCGATACTTGCCAATCCTGCAAGTTGGATTCGATCGGTGGTCTCAGTTGTGGCGGTCATAATGGGCTGCACGTCAATTGCGATCGGTACGTTGATAGTGACACTGGGAATTGTGTTGGCCGCAGGAAGTAGCTAATTTCTAGTCGTCCCTCGGAGAGCATAAAATCTCGCCGGCCACGAGGTCGGATCAGTTGTGCATAATGTCTGCATTTCGGCATCAGAGCAAAACATGAAGCTGGCCGATCAGACTCTGGCCTATGACGTCTCGGACCGGCACCGGACCACAACCCTCACCGATGGCACGACGGTTGTCTATCTGCGTGATGTCACCGGGAGGGACCTGTCCCTGCCCGGTGGCGTGAATGTGACCCTCCCGGCAGGCACTCCGGCCACCCCGGGCGAGGCATCAACCTGGGTGTTCCCGAATCTGCACGGGGACACGATCCTCACCACCAACGCTGCTGGCCTGAGGGTGGGGGTGCGGGCGTTATATGACCCGTCTGACGGCGGGCACCCTCACCTATGACGCGCACCGGAGCACGGTGACTGTGGCCGATCAGACCCTCACCTATGACATCGCAGACCGACACGCCTCCACCCCAACGACCACTGACGACGCGACCACAAGGCCACTTAGCTCCGCGACTCACAGCCTGCGACGTGTGAGACCCCAGAAACGTTGGGTTGTGCGGCAAGACTACTCTCGCGAAGCTGACCTTATGGCCACCACCGACGCCGCGTTCGAGCGTGCATACACCCAGCACCTTCCTGCGGTGAGTGGATACCTCTACCGACGCGTCGAGCGGCGCTTCGTTGAGGATCTTGCCGCCGACGTGTTCGCGATCGCGTGGCGTCGTCGGGCGACGGTGACCGTAGGCGAAGAGTTGCCGTGGCTGTATCGCATCGCCGCGAACGTCGTGTCGAACCATCGAAGGAGGGTGGCCACGGGCGTCTCCCTGATCGCGGCCTTTCGGCCGGCGGACTCGGCTCCATCAGCCGAGGACATTGTGGTCGCCGACACCTCACTTGCCGCAGCCTGGCGCCAGCTTCGGGCGCCGGAGCGGGAGATCATTGCCCTCGCTCTGGTCGAAGAACTTCCGGCCTCGCAGATTGCCGTTGCCCTGAAGATCAGCGCCAATGCCGCGAGCATCCGTCTGCACCGAGCCAGGAAGAAGCTCGTCGAGCTGCTTGCGGCAGATAATTCTTTGGATGCGGCGGAAAGATCCGCGGCATCCGCGACATATCCCAGGTATGAGCAACCTTCCTGATGACGTGACCGCACGATTGCGGCACAGCCTGGGCCGCAATGCAGCGCCCGAGCTTTCCGCCGACATCGTCACCGGCGCTGCCGATCGCGCGGCTCCCCGAATGACACACCCCGCGAGGCGGCTACGGGTGGCGGGCGGGATTACCGTTGCCGTGGCATCCATCGCCGTCGCCGCCCTGGTCATCACACCGGGCTTGCAGCGCGCGCCACTCTTCACAGCGGGTGCCGCCTCGTCGGCTAGCGCCCTGAGT
>NZ_JANLVV010000142.1:0-6227 GCF_031364185.1 Salinibacterium sp.
GGCAACACGATGGGCAACACGATGATCGTGTCGCTGACAGAGCTGATCCGGGCCATGCCCAAGGATAGCAGAAATCGAACACAAATACTAGTATTATCGACACCACTGGGCTACAATTCGAACATGACTTCGATACAACAACATCGCGGAGGGAGTGGCATGGGCATTCACCTCCTGAACGGGTGATCTGCTCGCCCGCCAGTCACAGCAGGTGCGGCTCGGCCTGGGCCTGAGACTGGGCCTGAGACGGCGCTTGCAAAGAACTACGGAACCGCGCCGCGGCTATCGGCTCTCGATGGCGAGACGACCGGCCAACAGAACATACGTGGCGGCGAATGTGCGGCGAAGCCGTGTCATGACTCTGGGTCGGCTGATGACCTGGTTGCGCATCGTCGCGGCGAACACTCCATAGAGCGCGAACACGACGAACGTGACAGCCATGAACACCACGCTGAGGCCGATCATGTGCCAGGTTTCGTTCGCCTCGCCGGCCGGAACAAACTGCGGGAGGAAGGCGAAGAAGAAGATCGTTAACTTTGGGTTGAGGAGATTGATGAGAACAGCACTGCGGATGACCCGCCAGAACGACATCGGGCCGGAGTGGTCATCGATCTGGATGGCCGACGTATCGCGCAGGGTCTGCCAGGCAAGGAACAGAAGGTAGGCAACCCCAAGCCACTTGATCGTCTGGAAGGCGATGGCCGAAGCATTCAGAATCGCGGCGAGGCCGGTGACGGCGGCGATCATGTGAGGGATCACGCCGAGGGTGCAGCCGAACGCGGCAATGATGCCAGCCTTCGCGCCCCGAGACAGACCAGCGGCGATGGAGTACACAGCGCCAGTGCCGGGCGTGGCGACCACGACCAGGGTCGTCAGCAGAAACGCAATACTCATCAGTGTCCCTTCACGGCTGGTATTTCGGCACACTACCAGCCACGAGCGACGAGCGACGCCGGCTCGGATACAGTTCACTTGACCCCACCCATCGACCTGGAGCCCCATGCTTCCCGCAGCCAACGCCGGGGCTTTCGTTCTCGCATCCCTTGCCCTCATCGCCATCCCGGGCCCGAGCGTGCTGTTTGTCGTCGGGCGGTCGCTGGCGTTGGGGCGGTGGGGCGGCGTCCTGAGCGTGCTGGGCAACGCGCTGGGCATGATTCCGGCGATCGTGGCCGTATCGCTGGGCGTGGGCGCGATCTTGGCCGAGTCTGCGCTCGTTTTCACCATC
Organism: Salinibacterium sp.; assembly: GCF_031364185.1. Classification (NCBI taxonomy): domain Bacteria; kingdom Bacillati; phylum Actinomycetota; class Actinomycetes; order Micrococcales; family Microbacteriaceae; genus Salinibacterium; species Salinibacterium sp. Next base: position 1,226 of record NZ_JANLVV010000142.1, read on the forward strand.
ATCAAGTTTGCGGGCGCCGCCTACCTGGTATATCTGGGGGTGCAGACGATCCGGCACCGACACTCGAAGACCCGCGCGGTGGCCAGAGGTGCGGTGCCGCCGTCGACCTTCCGGCTGCTGCGTGACGGCTTCGTCGTGGGCGCATCGAACCCGAAAACGATCGTGTTTTTCGTCGCCGTGCTCCCGCAGTTCGTCAGTTACAACGCGGGCTCGATTCCCCTGCAACTTGGCCTGCTGGGGGCGATGTTCTTCGTTCTCGCGCTCGCCTGCGATAGCATCTGGGCCCTCACCGCCGGCACGGCACGCGCGTGGTTCGCCCGCAGCCCCCGGCGACTGGCGGGCGTGACGGCAACCGGGGGCGTCATGATGATCGGCCTCGGAGGGGCCCTCGCGATCGCTGGCAATAAGGCCTGACCGGTTCCGGATGCCCCGGCTCGGGCCGCTCGCAGGTAGCGCCACATCGGCGCGAGCCCTCCCAGTACACGGTCGGATTGATGTGACACACGCCGGCCCGGATGCGGTGTGATCCGGAGTCGGGGTCAGAGCGATTCCAGTGGCACGGTCTCGTCGGCGAGCCTGCCGCGGTCGACCTGGTTGCCTCGGCGGATGACGCCCTGCACCACTTCGTTGACGTCCCACGTGTTCACGTTCATCCCCGCGACCACGCGCCCGTCGGCCACCCAGAACGCGATGAATTCGCGGCCGACCCGGTCGCCTCGATACACGATTTCGGCGTCGCGGGTGAGTGGTCCGAATCCGGAATACTCCATGCCGAGGTCGAACTGGTCGGTATAGAAATAGGGGATGTCGTCGTACGACACCTCCTGGCCGAGCATCGACTTCGCGGCGGCCTGGCCACCGTTCAGCGCATTCGCCCAGTGTTCGCTGCGCAGTCTCAGCTTCGCCACGGGATGGTACGCATTGGCGATATCGCCGGCGGCGAAAATCGCCGGATCGCTCGTTCGAAGCGACGCATCGACCAGGATGCCGTCGTCAACGGTGAGCCCCGCGGCCTGAGCCAGCTCCACGTTGGGTTCCGCCCCGATACCGACGAGTACGAGGTCGGCCGCGACGACCTCACCATCGCTCAGCGCGACGCCCGTCGCGTGGCCGTCGCGCCCGACGATGCTTTCTACGATCATCGACCGACGCAGGATGACGCCGTTCTCCTCGTGAAGTTCGGCGAACATCCGGCCGAGTTCATCACCCAACGCGTTCGCAAGCGGGATGGCACCCCGTTCGAGAATCGTGACGTCATTCCCCAGGGTTCGCGCGGTCGCGGCCACCTCCATCCCGATCCAACCAGAGCCGATCAGAACGAGTCGCTTGCCACCGCCCGCCAGCAGGGTGCGCAGGGCATCGGAGTCATCGAGCGTCCGAAGATAATGCACGCCGTCGAGATCTGCCCCGGGGATGGAAAGCTGGCGCGGGGACGAGCCGGTGGCGATCAGCAGCGCACTATAAGGAAGGGCATCACCGCGGCCGGTATGAATGAGCCGCCCGGAAGCATCAATGCCGGTGACACTGGTGTCGAGCAGCAATTCGACATGATTCTCGGGGTACCAGCCCTCGGGATCCACGAAGACCGAGTCGCGGTCTGCGGTTCCGCTGAGGTAATCCTTCGACAGTGGGGGGCGGATGTAGGGCCGATGCGCCTCGGCCCCGATCAACCGGATCCGCCCGGCAAAGCCCTCCTCGCGCAGCGTCTTCGCGGCGGAGGCGCCGGCGAGGCCGGCTCCGACGATGATGAAACTTTTCGAATCAGGCATGGTGTCCTCTCGCTGGCACTGCTGGTACTTCTCTTAGTCCGACAGAAGGGGCATCCGGACTCATCCACCGATCGTCGCCCTGCGTCTCCCACCTCTGATTCTCCTCGTGCTGTCAAGAGGGGGATAAAGGGCCGAGGAGGAGCACACTGTTAGCCATGCAGAAGACCTCACTGACGGCGCTGGCCCGCCACGAACTCGACCACGCACTCAGCGCCTCCAACGGGCGCAGTGCAAAAACAGTCTTTGGCGGGCACGAGCATCACCTTCGACAGACCCTGATCGCGCTGCGCGCAGGTGAGGGCATCTCGGAGCACGAGAACCCAGGCGAGGCGACCATCCAGGTCGTGGTGGGGCGAGTGCTCTTGCGTGCCGGAGATGCGACCTGGAATGGGTCACCGGGCGACTTGATGATCGTGCCGGACCGCACGCACTCGCTCGATTCAATCGAGGACTCGGTGATTCTGCTCACGGTTGTGAAGAAGTCGTGAGGAATCCCTTGGCGGTTGTGGGCTCCGCACGGGTGACCGCAATGTTGACGAGTGTCTAGTCACCCAACTTGTTGACCAGTTCGAGAGTGATCGGAGCCTCCACAGGTGCCGTTCTACAACCCGGGAACATGGCCGCTTCCATCGGCGCAATCGAACTGGGCCCCGCCGAGCCGGAGCACTAATCGCGCCACCGATGGAGATGCCCTCATCCCGTGCTTTCGACCGCGCGGCAGCGAGCACGCCGTCATCGATCTCAAGGGATATCCGCATGTGCGCCATAGCGGCTGCGTATCACTGACCTCATGAGAACGTGCAACACGAAACTTTCGATTCCGAGTGCTGTGACGGTGGGGCGCCCCGCCGTTGATTCTCTGATCGACACCCACGTCAAGCGACGGGAATTGCGGCGGACGCAGGGCATTCAGCACGAACACTTCAGCCAGGCCAATGAAGGGCAGATCGTTGGCTCGAGGTCTTTGCTGCACGGAATTCTCGGATCGCCCGGAAATGTTCGGCCCTCCCGGTCACGCAGTAGCTTCTCCATTACCTCGGCCACGGTGCGCCCCTCCTTACGCGCCTCAGTGATGAGGTGATCACGCAGCTTAGAAGGAGCCTTGATCGTCGTCGTCGGAGTACACCAGCGGTATACCGATGTAGTCATCGGGCGGCACCTGCGTGATCTGGTCGCCGAGCATCAGAAACGGACCGCGGAACGCACGGCCGGATGCGACGCACACTTCTCTGAGGGATCTCAACCAGCGACGGTCGCGATCCATGATTTCGGCGGGGCCAGGGCGCTCCAGCGTGATCACGAGGGTTGCGATCTCGAAATCCAGCAGCACGCAGCTGAGGGCTTGCAGGAGTGCGGCGCCGTCGCCTTCGCGGGCTTCGGCCTCAACATCCATCGGAATCAGGACAGGCAACGGTCTGGACTGCTCGTCGAGGAACATGATCCACACCTGACGGCGCAGCGCCTCCTCGAGCAGGACCTGCAGGTGAGGGATGAGCTCGCGATCTGTCGGGAGCGGGATGGTGTGGATGTCGTCGAAGCGAGGTCTCGTCATGGGGCCATGGTGGCGCGGGCTGGGCTAGCGGTAGACGACAATCCCGGATCTGTGGAGAACTGCTAGTGTGCACAACTCGCTCTGTCGAGAGCTGCATCCCGACGACCGGGGCCGCTCGCCTGTCGAACGTCACCGTGTCATCGCACCCGGCCGCGATACTGGTCTGGGCCAGCACGGTGTCGGTGAATTCAGGCCCACCACGAGTGGCCGCGAGCGCGTAACCCCGCAATACGACCCCCCGAACTCGGGCTATTGCCGAGCATCCTGAGTCAACAGACTGAGCTAATGAGTGATCTTCGACAACGCGTACCCGGGCATTCGCTCATCGACATGCTGTTGCACCAGTGGGATCTGGGCACGATTCGCCTTGACGCCAGCACCAACGATGTTGTTGTCGGTGAGGATGCCGTCAGCTGGTATCGGGGCGTCATCGGCGAGCGGCGGGTCGGCACCATCCTCGGACTGCTGAGCGACTCGCATACCGTTCTGCATTCGGTGCCCGTCGGGAAAGGATCGAGCGACATCGACCACGTGGTCATCGGTCGCGCCGGGGTGTTCAGCATCAACACCAAGTACAGCCCAGGCAAGAAAATATGGTCGGCGGGCTATGGCCTGTATGTCGACGGTCATAAGCAGCTCTACGTGCGTAACTCCGTCGCGGAAGCTCGGCGAGCAGCTGAACTGCTGTCTGCGGCATCCGGCCTCACCGTTCCCGTTACCGCGCTGATCGTGTTCGTGAATCCAGGCCCCATCACCCACAAGGCGCCCGCTGGTGGAGACGCTCATGAACCTGAGGTTCGGGTGCTCGCGGACGACGACCTGTTTCGGGTGTTTATGGATCGCCCGGTCTTCAGCGAGGAGCAAGTCGAACGCATCGCCGCCGCAGCCGTACTGCCCGCAACGTGGCACCGGTCACCCTCGGAATCGACGGTCGGCGACCACATCACTCGGGAGTTCGAAGCGCTGGAAGAGGCCGTCGGGCCTCACCTCGCGCGCGCCTACACCGCGCCGCCCAAGGCCCCCGCGCCGAACGCCCGAAACCGTGACCGTCGCCCGGCCGCGTCCCGCAGCAGACCGGCGGCTGCTCGCCGCCCGAGCTCGCGCAAGCGCCAATCTGCTTTCGAAAGGCTGTTCCGCAGCCTCCTGCTTCCAGTGATGGGGCTCGTGGGCTTCGTAATGTACGTGAACTCCATCACCGGGAAGTGAGCGGAGACCTCGGGCAGTCACGCCGCGTGCCGTTCCGCGCGGCCGGAACATGTCATCCGGGGGCTCGCCTGCATCCGAAATGACGGACTTCGGGGCGAAAATCGGGCCTATCGGCGAGTTTCGGGGTGCGCGGCACGGGCATCTCCGTCATTTCGGACGGGCGGGGTAACTGCGGGAAGGTGGCCGCGGGGGTGTCATCCGCGCCGCACTGCGGGCCTGGCTGCGCATCGGGTGACCGCCACCCCTACGCTTGATCCGTGACTCTCCTGCCACCACCCCCAACCACCCCCCAGCGCTTCGAACTGCGCATCGAGCTTATTGGCTCAGCACCCCCGATCTGGCGCCGGCTGTCGCTTCCGGGCGAGGTCACCCTCGATCGCGTGCACGACATCCTGCAGGCCGCATTCGGCTGGACTAACAGTCACCTGCACCGCTTCTCGCCCACCGATGACCGCTACGGACCGTCACCGATCGT
>NZ_JANLVV010000179.1:0-3135 GCF_031364185.1 Salinibacterium sp.
CCGCATGCTGGTGAAACTCGGCCTGCTGAAGAATCGTGAGCATGGCGCCCATGGAATGACCAACGCCGATGCTGACGAGGCCCTGCTTCTCCAGGACGCGGACATTGCGTGCGGCGCTCGAGCGTTCGAGCTCCGCGGTGCGGGCGAGGTCTTCAACCGATAACGCGATTTCGTCGCTGAGTCTGCGCAGTAACGCCAGCTGCGCGATGGTGACCCCAGCTGGTTCCAACGCGGCATCGTACATTCCAGTGATCTTGCGCGTCGCGGCCCGGATTGTTGTGGAATAACACTCGGTCATCATAAATGTAAGTATATACACGTAAATGTCACCAGCTCCATAGTTAATCTGAAATGACAATGTGGTCGCCCGAGTGCACGAAGCACTGCGGTTTCGCTGTGATTGATCATGCCGCGGCGCGCGAAGCAGGGATGACCCGAAATCGGGCATTGACCTGCCGCTCCGGATACTGATCCGGGATGATCGGGGAACGACCAGTGTCAGCTACCGCGATCCGCATGATCAATGGATGCATAGGCAGGCGTTTTACGTGATGTGTCAGTAATATGTAGTAAAAGCTGACATGTCAGTAAACAGGACTCCTCACGAGCTACACGTCTGGGAGACTCTCCAGACCGTCGTGTAAGTGTGGCGTCGTGAGGTTGGCCGGGATCTCTGGGCCGAGGCCCGGCTCTCCGATGCGGAATTCTCGGTGCTCGCTCATCTCTATCTCGAGGGAGTCGACGGGGTCCGGCCCTCTGAGTATGCTCGGGCGATTGGCCCGCACCTCACGTCGGCACGCAAATGGTTCTCGCAAGCGGTCACTCCCGCTCAATTGGACGCGCGCGGCGATGCTCTCGATACTCTCGCTGATCATCTGGCGCTGTTCGCTGATGGCTGCACGGTCGTCGCGACCGGGCGAGATCAGGGCCGTTCGATGGTGTGGTGGTCAGCGTCGCGTCCTGGGGTGTACAGGGACGAAAGGCGTTCATGTCGCTGTCTGACGACGAGTGGCATCGGCTGGTGGAAGGCAATCTGACCGCGGTGTTCCGCCTGTTTCGGTCGCTCATCCCGGCTCTGGCACCCCATGGTGTGCTCGTGCAACTCAACGGAATGAGCGCAGAAATTCTGTTCCCCGGCAGCGGAGGTGTGGCGCTCACGGCCGCAGCGACGAAATCTCTCACCCGAACCCTGGCCGTAGAGCTTGAAGGATCTGGCCGCCGAAATGCACCGCGGCAGGACTCTGCCTTCCTCTATGTGGGGCGTGGAGGCACTCCGTTCGCCCAAGCGAACATCGTCTTCGCAGGAGACGACAGTGATGCGGCATCCCCTGCTCTGCAGCCATTTCTGGGTCTGCCGTGAATCGTGGGAAAACGAGCTCAGGTCACCGCATACGCAACGGTGCCCGTCACCACGGATATGCCCCGTGACGGCCAACAAACGGTGCAGCGCAGATGGTTCAGATCCGGTCTGTGGGCGGTGCGATCAATGATGTGTCAGCGGATGCGACCGCGTACGCCCACAGGCACCAGAACTTCTCAATCGCGGTTGTCACCTCCCGTCGTGACCTGGCGTGGGCGTCGGTGCAGGACGTTATGGACGGCGTGTATCTGAGCTTTGAGTCTGATCACGATCCCGAACGGCTTTTCAGTCTGCGGCCCTGGGCAGGTCGGTGCGATGTCAAGCCTGCTTAGCGGGGACGCGAGCTCGGGTGCGCCCCCACGCGAACCAGATCAGTGGTCCGAGGAACGGCAACACGATCACCACCGCGGTCCAGATGCCGCGCTCGAACGAGGTGGTGGCGCGATTTCGAAAGATGCTCGCGACAGCGGTTATCCACAGCGCAATCCACGCCGCAAAGACGACGACGAGAATCACAACGTGCACAATATTGGTGGTGTCCATTTTCTTACCTTTTTTCTGTAGACGAACGGTTGTTGGTTGACAAGCGATTAGGTGTTGCGACTGAAGGATGCGGCCTCACGACGGGCCCAATCCGAGAATGAGGTCGCAGGCCGGCCCAATACTCGCTGCACACCGTCGCTCAGGTACGCGTCGTCGCCACGGTGGATTGCTCCGAGCATTGCCATTCGCCATGCGATGTACCCTTCCGGCGTACCGGCTTCGCCCAGGCGGACTTCGTGTTGGGCGGGGAGTTCGTGCACGAACGTGAATGCTTGGCCAGCGTGCTGTCCGAGCAGGGCCACCGCTTCATCGAAGCTGATCGCGCTCGGCCCGGAAATCTCGATTGTGTCGCCGTCGTAGCTCGGACTGATGAGCACAGCCGCAGCCACTTCGGCGAGGTCTTCTATGTCAATGAAGGGCTCGGTACCGTGCGCTACCGGGGCGCGAACCTCTCCATCCACGGGAGCGAACATGGCTTCGGTGAAGTTTTGGGCGAAGTGTGTCGGTCGAAGGATGGTCCAGGATATCGGTCCCGCTCGAAGCGCCCCCTCTGCGAGATCGACGGCGCCCCCCGGGAGAAATTCGACTGCTCGCGCGGAGAGGAATACCGCCCGGCCGACGCCCTCCATTTCAGCGGCTGCCAAAAACTCTGTCAGGTTTTCGGACCAGTCGGTTGCGCTGCCGGGACCGACCAAAAATACACCGTCGACACCGGCGAGAGCGTGTCGGTAGGTGCCGTAGTCCCGCCAATCGAAACGCACGTCTCCGCCGCTTCGGCTCGCGATCCGAACCGTGTGTGATGTCTTTCGCAAGATCTGCGCCAATCGCCCGCCGACCTTGCCGGTCCCGCCGATAATGAGGTAGGTGTTCATAGGGGTGCTTCGACTTTCGAGCGGTGATGCAGGGAATGGTGTCAGGAAATGACGAGCTCGCCGATCAGGGTGCTGGTGTAGGCGAACTCGGTGCTCGCCCGCGTGAGGAAATCGAGTAGGTCGCTCTTCCCGGAGTACTGGGTGCCGCTGTCGGTGACGGTTGCGGTGGTCCGAAACGGGTGATTGCCGTCGCCGGGACGGGCCCTGTGGACCGCTCGAGAAATTCGGTGACAACCTCCGGGAGCGTGGTGGTGCGGATGTTCGTCATGATGCTTCCGGTCGTATGTCGGTCAAGGTGATGGCTGAGATGGACGTCTCCATTCGATGCCGGGACGCGAACACGAGAAGAATCGATTTGAC
>NZ_JANLVV010000191.1:0-7414 GCF_031364185.1 Salinibacterium sp.
ATAAAAAGTTATACTGAGCACGTGAAGACAGCCATCTCTATTCCTGACGACGACTTTGCGCGCTTTGAAAGGCTGGCCGCTCGCCACGGCATGAACCGATCGGAGTTCTATCGACTCGCTGGTCGCCGCCTTGCTGCGGAACTGGAAGGTGAAGCGGAGTTGACCGCTTTGGCGAACTCAGTCATCGCGCGGGTCGGGCAGCCTTCCGCAGACAGTCCCTTCCTTCGCGAGTCCGAGCACACGGTGCTTGAGGGAACGGGGTGGTGATCGCCCACGGAGATGTCGTGTGGGTCGATTTCGGATCTCCCCGTGGCTCCGAACCGGCTAAGCGGCGCCCAGCGGTCGTCATGCAGGAAGACTGGCTGCTTGCTACCGAGATCGCGACCGTGCTCCTCGTACCGCTGACATCGAATGTGGCGCTCGAGGCATTTCCGGGCAACGTACTCGTTCCGATCGACGCGTCCGGGCTGGGCAAGGACTCGGTGGCGGTCGTTTCCCAGATCGGCCCCGTTAGCCGTGAATTCGTGGAGCCCTTTCCGATCGGTCACGTCCCGAGCTACGTGCTCTCCAAGATCGGCGACGGCATTCGCCTGGTTCTGGGTGTCTGACGGCCGCACGCATTCCGGTTTCTTTAGTGCTCATCACCGGCTCGGTATTACCCTTTCTCCCCGGAGGCCTGGTGCTCGGCTTGCTCCGGCTCTGTGAGCACTCGCGCATAACTCCCCATCGATCGCTGGTAGCGGCGCAGGTGAGAGGCCTTCAACGCAAGAGTCTTGCGGGCTAACTCCTCTCGGATAGGTTCGACGAGCTGCCGCTGTTCGGCTGAGCTTCTGGAGTGCTTCTCTCGCGACCCCGGCTCCCGGTTCGGTGTTGATCCTGCCTGAAGCCGTCCCAGGAATCTGATTGAGCTGTCGGTCTGGCTGTCACATAGTGAGCGACCCGCGCGTCACCTTAGTATGAAGTCTCAGATGAAAGCGTGACCCTCGTGGACGAGTCGGCAGTGTTCGAGCAAGAGCGTCCCAGGTTGTTGCGCATCGCGGGGCGGATTCTCCGTGACCACGCCGAGGCCGAAGACATCGTCCAGCAGGCCTGGCTTCGACTTCACTCGAATGAAGTGGTCATCGATAATCTGCCCGGTTGGCTGACCACTGTCACCAGCCGACTTTGTTTTGACAGGCTGCGTAGTGCGAAAGCCATCCTTGTTGACGACGTGGAATTTCCTGCTCCGTCCACAGATCCAGCTGATGACCTCGCACTGGCTGACACTGTCGGGATTGCGCTTCAAGTGGTCCTAGACCGCCTCACGCCCAGCGAACGTCTAGCTTTCGTGCTCCATGACAGCTTCGGGATCGATTTCGCCACAATTGCTGCGATCCTCGGTATCACTCCTGCCGCAGCCCGCAAACACGCTTCGCGGGCGCGCGGCAAAGTCCGCCTATCTGGTGCCGTGCGCGGGAGGGCGGACTGGGAGGTAGTTGACGCGTTCCTTGCCGCCGCCCGGCAGGGCAACTTCGAACAGCTACTGGAACTGCTGGCACCGGGAGTCGTGGTCGTTGGTGACGAAGCAGCCATTTTGGCCGGCACTCCGACCCGGATAGAAGGTCGGAGCGCGGTGGCGACGATGTTCAACGGTGCAGCCAAAGCAGCCCTACCCGTGTTTATTGACGGTCGTGCAGGAGCCGCATGGTTTCTCCACGGCTTGCCGAGAGTCGCATTCGACTTCACGATCGTCGATGGCACTGTGACTCGGATTGACTTCCGCGCCGACCCAGCGACCTTGGAACACTTGACCCGCCGCGACGGGCAGGAGCGCCGAAAATGAAATTCTTTGGCATCACTAGTCACACTTGCTGTAGATCAACCGTCATATAGGTAGCAGTCCTCAGATGGAGGCTGCACGTTGAGAACGAGGATCCGAATAGATGAAAACCATGACTTGCAGCCAACTGGGCGGCCCCTGCGAAGAGCCCGTGCGCGGTGACACCGCTGATGACGTCATCAAGGCCCAGGATCGCCATCTCAAGGATGCGGTGAAAACCGGCGACACCACCCACGAGCAAGCCCACCAAGAGATGAAAGGGCGTTGGAAGCACCCCAGGCGATCGATGGAATGGTATTCATCCACCAAGAAAGCATTCGCAGCGATTTCCGAGCTCTAACTGTCTACCCATGCCGCAACGGATACAAGGTTGAGATCCCCATGATTCACGCAACCACAAGCAAGGTGGGCGGTGGGACGACTCCTGTGATGAAGCGCAGTTCTTCCCGGTTGAGAAACATTTTCTATTGGATCACCACGGTTTACATCGCTCTGGCGATGTTCGTCGGTGGGTTTTCGGAGGTGTTCGACGCATCCATGAACATTGAGCTTTCGAGTATTGGCATCGCGACTGTCGTGGCAGTCCTGGGGTATCCGCTCTATTTTGTTTACATCATCGGGATTGCAAAGATCCTCGGCGCAATCGTGATCATTGTGCCAAAATTCCCGCGCCTCAAGGAATGGGCCTATGCGGGCCTGGTCATCAATATGACTGGAGCGTTTCTCTCCTGGCTAATCGTGACCGTCGTCCAGGGCGCCCCGATCCCGGAAGGATACGGCGCCCCTGCTTTCCACGCCATCAATGCACTTCACCTCATCGTCGTCATCATGGTGTCGTGGTTGCTCCGACCTGACAGTCGAACGCTGGGCAATATCAGTCACCGCATGCGGAGCTCAGATTAGATGATGCCAAAATTCGTGATTTTATATCCATCGCAGCACCCTCGCGGAATATGAATTGTTCGCCACCCTTGAATCTGGAAATACCTCACCATGAAGACCGATTTCAAGAAGCAGATCGAGAGCTACTCTGCACCCCGAAGCGAGTTCGAGGTCGTCGCGGTGCCCGCGATGCAATTCCTCATGATCGACGGACACGGCGACCGTGCTCGACGCGCTCCGCCTGGAAACATTCGACGAGGGACTTGCCGTGCAGACCCTTCACATCGGATCGTACGACGCCGAAGGCCCGGTGCTCGAAGACATGCACAACCGTGTCATCCCATCCCATCGTCTGATGATGACGGGCAAACACCACGAGATCTACCTCAATGATTTCCGCCGCCCCGCGGCGGACAAACTCAGGACTAACCTGAGCCAACCCGTAGTCCGCCAATCCCGTGTGATATCCACCGAAGTCAGCGACCAAACCTGACGACGGTCACGGTGTCGGCGTGCCACAGTTCCCGCGGCACCCATCCCGCACGTCGAAGCAGTTGACTGGTGGATTCACGCCGCGCCGCGCCCTCGGTCGTGATGAAGAACACAGTGCCGACCCCGTCCAGGCGATCGAGCGTACCGGCGAGGGGCAGCCGGGTCTCCCACAGTCCCCCGGTGTCGGGCGCCGGGATGCCTAGCGTCACATCCACTGTCCCCTCGAAAGCCGCAGGGTACGAGTAGGCGATGACGCGAGCGCTCGCCGCGTGGTGTGGCTGGATCTTGCCGAAGATGATGGCCGTGGTGCCGTCGTGCTCGGTTCGCTGCTGTCGGATGTAGCCCGCCACCGTCGACCACGACGCATCCTTCTTCGACTCAGGCGCGCGCTGTGACACGAACTGCGGCACCGCCAACACCACCAGCAGCGCGACCATCGCCACGGCAATCGGCCGCGCGGAGATTCTCACCACGCCCGAAGCGATGGCGAGCGCGACAAACGGCGTGCACATGCCCAAATAGCGGGGCTGGTAGATACCAGGGTTCGAGAGCGCGACGACCAGCAGCGCTGCCGTGGGAATGACGAGTGCGCTGAGCAGGATGGCGCCGCCCCCGGCATGCGTGCCGCCCGCCCGCGGCCAGAGCCCGAACACGATGAACGCGATCCCGATCACCGCCCAGGGGATGCTGGTGCCGAACCATTGCGTCACGGCGACCTCGGTGACCGTCTGCTCGCCGAGTGGCTCCATGGCGGGCAGCTGGGATGATTGGCTCGCCACGAGGGCCAGGAACGGCAGCGTCAGCAGTCCGGCCACGCCAGCAGATGCCGCCCACCCGGCGGCAGTGCGACCGGCACCCTGCCCGCGGCGGATCAGCGCGACGAGCATCCCAATGCCGTGGGCGACGACCACGAGCCCGAGGTAGAGAAAGGTCACGCAACTGAGAAGTGCGACCCCCGCATACACAAGCCACCATCGCCAGCGGCACTCGGCGATCGCGCGCAGCAGCACGAGGCTCAGGATGGCAGCCATCATGGCACTGAGCGCGTAGGAGCGGCCCTCGACGGCCATCCACGTCACCCTCGGCAGAATGCTGAACACCACACCGCCGACCAGCCCGAGGAGCGGTCCGTGGATTCGACGCCCCAGCAGCACCACGACGCCCGCCGTAATCGCAACCGCGGCGGCGCTCGGCAGCCGGAGGGTGAAGGGGCAGTAGCCGAGCAGCTCGAACACCACGTGCATCAGCACGTAGTACGCGCCGTGCACGGCATCTACGGTGCCCAGCAGTTGCCACAGTTGGCCGAGTGTGCGGGTTGACCCGCTGACGGTAGCCACCTCGTCGTACCAGACCGACGGTGTGCCGAGCCCGATCAGCGACACCGCGAGCGCGAATAGCCCCACCAGCGTCGGTGCGATCCATGCCCGCTGGCCGAGTGCCGCTCGGCGCGCGAGCGTGGCGGTCGAAGAAGTCACGGGGTGCACCCTACGACACGCGAATTAACGTCAAACGCCCCCGCCGCGTGTGCGACGGGGGCGTTCGATGCCACTGGGCGTTGGCCGGTTAGCGTCCGAGGATGCTGCCCAGGTCGAGGTCGCCGAGGATGTTGTCGGTGATGTCGCTCACGTCACTTGTGATGTCGCCCACCATTCCAGACACATCCGTGACGTTCGAGACGTCAGACACATCAGAGACATCGGTCACGCTATCGACAACGTCAGAGACGTCTGTGCTCACGTCGTTCCCATTGGCCACGTTGCTGACGTTACCCACGGCGGTGTCGTTGCCCGAAGCGATCGGGGCCTGGATGTCGTTGCCGGAGGCAACGGCATTGCCGCTGAAGAGGTCGCCGTTCGCGGCGTTCAGCAACTCGTTGAAGTTGTCCCCGTTGAGCAGCTTGACGTCGGGAGCGATGACAATTGGGGTCTCACTCTTCGAGCTGTACGAGTACGACTTGCTCGAGCTGTCGCTGGCCGTGTCGCTCGCCATTGCGGGGCCGGCGATGCCGACGATGACGAGCGCTGCGGCAGCAGCGGTTGCACCAAATGCGGATTTCTTCGTGATGTTCATGACTGAACTCCTCTTCAGATTGCGGTCCAGAATGTTCTGGGCCTGTCGGGTCCAGGTCTTCCTGGCCACGATGGGAGTCCGGAGCGACGGTGTCCCCGGTTTGGGGGACACGCTGCTGTCGCCGCCCCCGGAAGCGATTTTCTAGTGAACATGCCACCGCACATCCGCGGTATCACGGCGAAGCGGGCACCACCGTGACCAAACCTGAGAGTTTCCCGGTTGTCGACTTCGCTGTGTCGTGCGATTCGCGCGCGCGGGCGACCGTGACCCTCTAGATTGAATGAGATGCGAATGCCATTGACCCTTTCAACCGAAGTCGCCGATGCGATCGCGCAGAGACGACCCGTTGTCGCCCTCGAATCGACGATCATCTCGCACGGGCTCCCGCGCCCTCGCAATCATGAGGCGGCCAGGGAATTCGAGAGCATCCTTCGCGACGCTGGCGTCACACCGGCCACTATCGCGGTGCTCGACGGGGTTCCCCACATCGGTCTCGACCCCGAGGGCCTGCGCCGCATCTCGGAAGACGAGCTCGCCAAGGCAAGCGTGCGCGACCTGCCCATCATCGCGGCGGCGAAGTCGAGTGCAGCGACCACGGTGGCCGCGACATCCCACCTCGCATCGCTTGCCGGCATCAGGGTGTTCGCCACCGGCGGTCTCGGCGGCGTTCATCGCGGTGCCGCTACGACATTCGACGAATCCGCCGACCTCAGCACCCTCGCCGTGACACCGATCACCGTGGTCTCGGCCGGCGTCAAGTCGGTGCTCGACATCGCTGCCACCCTCGAACGGCTCGAAACGCTCAGCATCCCCGTGGTCGGTTTCGGCACGTCGATCTTTCCCAGTTTCTGGCTGCGTGAATCGCGCCACACCCTCGAATGGTCAGTGGATGACGCGGCAGAGGTCGCCGAAATCATGCGCTCGCACGACCAGCTGGGCCACGGACAGGGCATCGTCGTCGCAAACCCCATCCCGCTCCACCAACAGTGGGATCCCTCGGAACACGACCGCGTCCTCGCTGAAGCGCTGGCCCTGGCCGACGCCGCCGGGGTGACCGGCAAAGAGGTCACGCCCTTCCTGCTCCTCAAGATCGTCGAACTTTCGGGCGGTCGAAGTCTCGAGGTCAACCTCGACCTTGCCCGCAACAACGTGCGGGTCGCCGGCCAGATCGCCACGGCATGGGCGGAACTCAATGCCTGAGCGCTCGGGGTCTGATCGAATCATCGCCTTCGGGGACGTCATCGACGACGTGGTGGCGATGCCGTACGGTGCGATCCGGCCTGACACTGACACCGCGGCATCCATCGGCTTCAGGGCTGGCGGATCGGCGGCAAACACCGCGGCCTGGCTGGGTTCGCTGGGGGCAAAAGTCGACTTCGTCGGGGTCGTCGGCGCCTACGATTTCGAGCGGCACACCGGCCTGCTCGAACGCGCGGGGGTCACCTCACACCTGCGCGCACATCCGACGCTCACCACCGGCACGATCGTGATCATCGTTGAGGGTGAGCATCGCACCATGCTCACCGAGCGCGGTGCCAACACCGAGCTTGATCCGGTGGATGTCACGACCGAACTGCTGGCAAACGCCACCGTGCTGCACCTCACCGGGCATTCGCTGCTGAACTCCGCCGGATCCGAGGGGTTCACCGCCCTGGTCGCCCGGGCAAAGAAGGCCGGAGCGCGGGTCTCCGTCGACCCCGGATCCGCGGGGTTCATCGCCGACTACGGTGCCGAGAAGTTTCTCGCGGCGATTTCGGGAGCGGCCCTGCTGTTCCCGAGCCTCGAGGAGGGCCGGGTGCTCACCGGGCTGACAGACCCAGCCGAGATCGTGGCGAAGCTTGCCGAAACGTTCCCGACCGTGGTGCTGACCATGGGCTCAGGCGGTGTGGTGATTGCCCACGACGGCACGACCCTGACGGTGCCGGCCGTGAACTCGCCCGTGGTGGATCCGACGGGGGCGGGGGACGCGTTCTGCGCCGGATTCCTCAACGAGTGGATGCGCTCCGGCGATCTCGCACGTTCGGCGAGCGCGGGCGCAAAGGTCGCATCCCGAGCGGTCGGTGTCATCGGCGGTCGCCCGCAGCTCTAGCCCGCGGCCTTCACCTTCTCGTAGGCGGCCAGCGCGTCCTTCCGAGATTGCGCCAGGTCGAC
>NZ_JANLVV010000208.1:0-12586 GCF_031364185.1 Salinibacterium sp.
GGACGGCTGTCGCGGCGATCGCCACCGCGGTCGTCCCGACGCTCCGGACGCGATGACTTCTGGTTAGCCTGCTCGCGGGCAAGCTCCTTATTGGTGATGTCGCCCTTGTAGATCCAGACCTTGACACCGATGCGTCCGAACGTCGTTCTGGCTTCATAGAAGCCGTAGTCGATATTGGCGCGCAGGGTGTGCAGTGGCACGCGACCCTCACGGTAGAACTCGGAACGACTCATCTCAGCGCCGCCGAGTCGGCCGGACACTTGGATGCGAACACCCTTGACGGAACCGACGCGCTGGGCGCCCTGCAGTCCCTTACGCATCGCACGACGGAATGCGACCCGGGCAGCGAGCTGCTCGGCAATTCCCTGTGCGACGAGCTGTGCCTCAGCCTCGGGGTTCTTTACCTCAAGAATATTGAGCTGGATCTGCTTGCCCGAAAGCTTCTCGAGGTCGGAGCGGATGCGCTCGGCCTCCGCTCCACGGCGACCGATGACGATGCCCGGGCGCGCGGTGTGGATGTCCACGCGGACGCGGTCACGAGTGCGCTCGATTTCGATGCGGGCTACTCCGGCACGATCAAGCGATGTCTTGAGCAGATTGCGGATTTTCACGTCCTCGGCGACATAGTCGCTGTAACGCTGGCCAGCCTTGGTGCTGTCGGAGAACCAACGCGACACGTGGTCGGTGGTGATTCCCAGACGGAAACCGTAGGGGTTTACCTTCTGTCCCATTACTTCTTCCCTGCCTTCGTGGCGGTTGCCTTCGTGGCGGTTGCCTTCGTCGCGGTTGCCTTCGTGCCGCTTGAACGCCCTGAGGCCTTCTCGACGTCGGCTTCGGTCGGCGTCGCAAGCACGATGGTGATGTGGCTCGTGCGCTTCAGTATCTGGAACGCGCGGCCCTGCGCTCGCGGCTGGAACCGCTTGAGTGTTGTTCCTTCATCAACGAAAGCCTCGGAGACGAACAGGTCCTGCTCGTCCAGGTAGCTGTTCGTGGCGTCTGCCTTCACCTTCGCGTTGGCCATGGCCGAGGCGACGAGCTTGTAGACAGGCTCGCTCGCGCCCTGGGGTGCGAACTTCAGGATGGCCAGTGCTTCGACCGCCTGCTTGCCACGGATGAGGTTGACAACACGACGAGCCTTCGTCGGGGTAACGCGAATGTGCTTCACGCGGGCAATGGACTCAACCATTAGCGACGACGACCCTTCTTGTCATCCTTCACGTGTCCACGGAAGGTGCGGGTGGGGGAGAATTCTCCGAGCTTATGACCCACCATGGTCTCGGTGATAAACACCGGGATGTGCTTGCGACCGTCGTGCACGGCGATGGTATGACCCAGCATTGCCGGGATGATCATCGAGCGGCGCGACCAGGTCTTGATCACGTTCTTGCTACTGGCCTCATTCGCCTTGACGACCTTCTGCAGCAGGTGGTCGTCGACGAAGGGGCCCTTCTTCAGACTGCGTGGCATCTTCTACTCAATTCCCTTAAACAAGACTGGCCTACTTGCGCTTCTTGCCGACATTGCGGCGGCGGACGATGAGCTGGTCGCTCGGAAGGTTGCGCTTACGCGTGCGACCTTCCTTTTGGCCCCAGGGGGTGACGGGGTGACGTCAACCGGACGTCTTTCCCTCTCCACCACCGTGCGGGTGGTCAACAGGGTTCATGGCTACCCCTCGAACGGTCGGACGAACGCCCTTCCAGCGCATACGGCCGGCCTTGCCCCAGTTAATGTTCGACTGCTCGGCGTTGCCGACCTCGCCGATGGTGGCGCGGCAGCGGACATCCACGTTGCGAATTTCGCCCGACGGCAATCGGAGCTGTGCGTACGGGCCATCCTTGGCCACCAGTCGGACTGAGGCGCCAGCGGAGCGGGCCATCTTGGCGCCACCACCCGGGCGAAGCTCGATCATGTGGATGACGGTACCGACCGGGATGTTCTTCAGAGGAAGGTTATTGCCCGGCTTGATATCGGCGGAAGCACCCGACTCGACGATGTCGCCCTGGGTCAGCTTATTGGGGGCGATGATATAGCGCTTGGAACCATCGAAGAAGTGCAGCAGCGCGATACGTGCGGTGCGGTTGGGGTCGTACTCGATCTCGGCAACGCGAGCGTTGACGCCATCTTTATCGTTGCGCTTGAAGTCGATGACACGGTACTGGCGCTTGTGGCCACCACCGATATGCCGGGTCGTGATGCGACCGGCGTTGTTGCGACCGCCGGTCTTGGGCAGCGGGCGAAGCAACGACTTCTCCGGTGTCGAGCGCGTGATCTCGGCGAAGTCTGCCACCGAGGAACCGCGACGACCAGGGGTCGTGGGCTTGTATTTGCGAATAGCCATAGTTATCTTTCCTCAGCCCTAGCCGACAGCCGTGAAGATGTCGATGGAACCAGACTTGAGCGTGACGATGGCACGCTTGGTGTCTTTGCGCTTGCCGATGCCGAACTTGGTGCGACGGGTCTTGCCTGTGCGGTTCAGCGTGTTGACCGATCCGACCTTGACCGAGAAGATCTTCTCGATGGCGAGCTTGATCTCTGTCTTATTGGCGCGGGGGTCGACCTCGAAGGTGTACTTGCCATCATCGATCAGGCTGTAGCTCTTCTCGGAGACGACGGGCGCGATGATGATGTCGCGTGGGTCTTTGAACGTGACGGCGGTCATGCGCTGACCTCTTCCTTGGTCGCCTTGGTGGTCCAGGCCACAAACTCTTCGAAAGCACCCTTGGTGAAGACGATGTCGTCACTGATGAGTACGTCGTAAGCGTTCAGCTGGTCGAAGGGCAGAACGTGGACTGTCTGCAGGTTGCGAACGCTCTTGTAGCTGGTCTCATCGTCGCGCTGGAGAACGATGAGCACGTTCTTCGATGGCGCGATATCGAGCAGCAGGGCGGCCATGGCCTTTGTCGACGGCAGGTTACCGACTGACAGGGAGTCGATGACGTGCAGGCGATCGCCACGGGCGCGGTCAGACAGGGCTCCGCGAAGCGCAGCCGCGATCATCTTCTTGGGAGTGCGCTGCGAGTAGTCACGTGGGTGCGGCCCGTGCACGATGCCACCACCGCGCATCTGGGGTGCCCGGATCGAACCCTGGCGGGCACGACCGGTTCCCTTCTGTTTGAAAGGCTTGCGACCGGCTCCAGACACCTCACCGCGACGCAGCGTGTTGTGCGTTCCCTGGCGAGCGGCGGCGCGCTGCGCGACGACGACCTGGTGGATAAGTGGCACGTTGGTTTGCACGTCGAACACGTCGGCGGGAAGATCGACGCTGCCGACCTTCTTGCCCTTGGCGTCGATGACATCAAGTGCTGAGACATCATGTGCTGTGACGTCGGTTGAGGTAGCCATGGGCTAGGCCCCCTTCACTGCGTTGCGGACGAACACGATACGACCACGGGCGCCGGGAACGGCTCCCTTGACGAGCAGGATGCCCTTCTCGAGGTCGACCGAGTGGACGATGAGGTTGAGCACTGTGACACGATCGCCACCCATGCGTCCCGCCATGCGCATGCCCTTGAAGACACGGCTGGGAGTCGAGGATGCGCCGATAGAGCCCGGCTTGCGGTGGTTACGGTGCGAACCGTGGCTGGATGACACGCCCTTGAAGTTGTGACGCTTCATGACACCGGCGAATCCCTTGCCCTTGCTGGTGCCCATGACGTCGACCTTCTTGCCGGCCTCGAACATGTCGACGGTCAGTTCCTGGCCGAGTGTGTACTCGCTGGTGTCGTCGGTGCGCAGCTCGGTGAGGTGGCGACGGGGGGTCACGCCCGCGGCGTCGAAGTGACCGGTGAGGGGCTTCGTGACCTTGCGGGGGTCGATCTGCCCATACGCGATCTGCACGGCGCTGTAGCCGTCGATCTCGGGCGTGCGCAGTTGCGTCACGACGTTGGGGGTGATCTCGACCACGGTCACGGGAACGAGCTTGTTGTTCGCATCCCAGACCTGGGTCATGCCGAGCTTCTTGCCCAGCAATCCCTTGATCGTCTTGGTGTTAGTCATGGAGGTTTCCTATTCGACTGGATGAGCGCTAGCGCGAGCTAGAGCTTGATCTCGATGTTGACGTCGGCAGGGAGGTCGAGACGCATCAGCGAATCCACAGCCTTGGGAGTCGGGTCGATGATGTCGATCAGTCGCTTATGGGTGCGCTTCTCGAAGTGCTCGCGGCTGTCCTTGTACTTATGAGGGGAGCGGATCACGGCGATCACGTTCTTCTCGGTAGGCAGCGGCACCGGGCCGACCACCGTGGCGCCCGCGCGGGTCACCGTGTCGACGATCTTGCGTGCAGACGAGTCAATGACCTCGTGGTCGTACGACTTCAGTCGAATGCGGATCTTCTGCCCTGCCATGGGTGACTCTCTTCCTCTGGAACTACTCAGGACTGCAGCGCGGAACCTCTCGGCCCCTATGCTCAGCACTTCTGCTTTCGCACCACTATGTATCTGTCAATTACTGCATCTGTCAATTACTGCATCTGGTAACTACGTGATCGTTCCACCCCCGCCCGCGCGGCAACGGAACGAGTCCATGGCGAAGGGGAGTGATTGAACCTGGTTCTGCTTCCCGCGGCCTAGCCCTCGAATCCTTGGGACCTGGACTATGCACTGCCTGGAAGTGATTCCGCGCTACGTGAGCGGGAAGTGTTGAACTAGAAGAGTTTGCCACACGGATTCATTTGCTGCAACCCGGGCGTGTCGTGCCTCGGCGTGTCGTGGTGAGCCCGTTGTAGTGGGCCGGTCGCGGTGAGCCTACGGCCGGGGTGTCAGCACCCTGTGAATCAGAGGCACGCCCGGACGATAGGCAAAATGCACGTAGCTTGGAGCGTCGAGAATGACGACGTCAGCCTGCGCTCCGACGCTGAGGTGTCCGATATCGGCGCGGCGAAGCGCCCGAGCGCCCGAGAGAGTCGCCGCTCGCAGCGCCTCCGCGGGTGTCATCCCCATCTCGCGCACGGCCAGTGCGATGCAAAACGGCAGCGAGGTCGTGAAACTCGACCCCGGATTACAATCACTGGCGAGCGCGACCGTCACGCCAGCGTCGAGCAGGCGCCGGGCATCCGAATACGGCTGTCGCGTGGAGAATTCCGCGCCCGGCAGCAGTGTCGCGACGGTGTTACTGCCCGCAAGCACCTCGACATCACCATCGGAAAGGAACGTGCAGTGGTCAACGCTGGCCGCGGAAAGCTCGACCGCCAGCAGCACTGCGCCGGATTCCCCCAGCTGCCCCGCGTGCACCCGTGCGCCGAGCCCCCGTGCTATTCCGGCATTCAGGATGTACCGGCTCTCGTCTACCGTAAACGCTCCGGTCTCGCAGAAGACGTCGATCCAGCGGACGTGCGGTGCGCAGGCCTCCAGCATCTCGCCGACAACGAGGTCAATGTAGTCGTCGCGGTCAGAGCCCTCCGGAATGACGTGCGCTCCCAGGAAGGTGACCTCGTCGGTCAGCGACGCCGCGACTCGCACAGAGCGCAGCTCATCGGCGACGGTGAGACCGTATCCACTCTTCGTCTCCATGGTCGTGGTGCCCTGGGCGCGCGCCTCGGCCACCAGTCGAGCGGCGTTGTCCTGTAATTGGTCATCGGTCGCGCCGCGCGTGAGCCCGACCGTTCGCCTGATGCCCCCGGCCTCGTAGGCCCGCCCACCCATCCGGGCATCGAACTCCTCGGCGCGGTCCCCCGCGAAAATGACGTGGCTGTGACTGTCAACAAAACCGGGGATGACGCAGCGCCCACCGGCATCCACTTTCTCGTCGGCGGCGGGAGCGTCGCTGGAGTCTCCCACCCAGGCAATCCGACCGTAGTCGATCACCAGTGCGGCACCGCGACGTTCCGGCCGCTCATCGTCGTGGGTAACGAGCAGTCCGATGTTGTCGACGACGACGCTCACCGGAGCTGCCGACCGGCGATAATCTCGAGCACGCACAGGGCCGCGAGCCGCACCGTTCTGCCGTCGGGGGCGTCGGCCGTGGCATCCACTTCGACAATGTCAATGGAGGTAACCGAGGGATGCGCCCCCGCCGCCCGCGCTGCCGCCCGCAGTTCGATCGCGGAAAGGCCTCCGGGGATGCTGGCAGGGCAGGCGGGTGCAACAGACCTGTCGCAGACGTCGACGTCGAGATCGACGTGTACAGGGCCGTCGCCGTCCGAGGCGATGGCGAGGGCTTCGGCGATGGCGTCGTCGATGGGCCTGCGGCGCAGCTCATCACGGGTGATGACGGTGATGCCATAGTCGGCGGCGCGCTGGGCGTAGGCACGAGAATTGGCGAACGGCTCGATGCCGACCTGCACCACGCGGGTGCCGGACAACCCGGCCTCGATCAGTTGCCGCACGGGTGAGCCGTTGCTGACGCCATCCCGCAGGTCGTGATGGGCATCGAGGGTCACCAGCCCCCGCGCGCCCCGACCGAGCGCGACCGGAACCGTCGCCGAGTTGTCACCGCCGAGCGCGATCAGGAGCTCGGCCTCGATCGCGCGAATCTGGTCGACCTCGGTCAGGTCGCCCACGTCGACGATCCGCAGTGGTGACTCGAAACTGTACCGCCGCAGCGCATCCCGCACGGCCGCCGGGGTCGCGTGGGCGTTCGTCGGCGACAGCGAGGTGCGCCAGGTGGGGATTCCCACGAGCGCGACATCGGCCGGGCCGTCGCCCGGTTGGGGAGTTGGCCAGTCGCCCGCCCGCGGCCAGAGCAGGTCGATACTAGCCATCCGCGTTTTCCCTCATGGGGATTCGCACTGCGCCCCGTTCGGCCGCGGCGATTGCCTCGTCATATCCGGCGTCAACGTGACGGATGATGCCCATCGCCGGGTCGTTACTCAGCACGCGCGCGATCTTGCGGCCGGCAAGCTCGGTGCCGTCGGCAACGGTGACCTGGCCGGCGTGAATCGAGCGACCGATCCCCACTCCGCCGCCGTGGTGGATGCTCACCCAGGTCGCACCGGACGCCGTGTTCACGAGGGCATTCAGCAGGGGCCAGTCCGCGATCGCATCCGAGCCATCCTTCATCGCCTCGGTCTCGCGGTAGGGGCTCGCGACCGATCCGGAATCCAGGTGATCCCGGCCGATCACCAGTGGCGCCGCGAGCTCGCCGGAGGCGACCATATCGTTGAAGCGCAGGCCCGCGACATCCCGCTCCCCATGCCCCAGCCAGCAGATGCGCGCAGGCAGCCCCTGGAAGTGCACCCGCTTCTGGGCCAGCGGGATCCAGCGCTGAAGCGAGCGATTATCGGGGAACAGTTCGAGTACGGCACGGTCGGTCTTGGCGATATCGCTCGCCTCACCGCTCAGCGCCGCCCAGCGGAAGGGCCCCTTACCCTCGGCGAAGAGTGGGCGGATGTAGGCGGGCACGAAGCCGGGAAAGGCGAACGCATCGGCGTACCCGGCCGCGAGCGCCTCGGTGCGCAGGTTGTTTCCATAGTCGAACACCTCGGCACCCGCCTGCTGGAAGCCGACCATCGCGGCAACGTGCACCGCCATGCTCTCCCGGGCACGCTGGGCGAAGTCGGGCTTCGAGCGTTCGGTCGTCCAGTCGTCGAATTCGACGCCCAGCGGCAGGTATGCCAGCGGGTCGTGTGCGCTTGTCTGGTCGGTGACGATATCAATCTCCGCCCCCATCGCGAGCAGGGCTGGAACAATGGATGCGGCATTGCCGAGCACTCCGATCGAGAGCGGCTTTCGGGCATCCCGCGCCCGGTACGCCAGCTCGAGCGCGTGTTCCAGGGAATCCGCGGCCACATCGAGGTAACCGTGCTCGATGCGGCGGGCGATACGACTCGGATCGACCTCAACACAGATCGCGACACCGTCATTCATGGTTACCGCGAGCGGCTGGGCGCCACCCATGCCGCCGAGCCCGGCCGTAAGGGTGATCGTGCCGGCGAGGGAGCCGTCGCTGTGCCGGCCATACCCGCGCTTGCGGGCAGCGATCTTCTCGGCGACGGCGGAGAAGGTCTCGAACGTGCCCTGCAGGATGCCCTGGGTGCCGATGTAGATCCATGAGCCCGCCGTCATCTGGCCGTACATGGTGAGCCCGAGTTGCTCGAGGCGACGAAACTCATCCCAATTCGCCCAGTCGCCGACCAGGTTGGAATTGGCGAGCAGCACCCGCGGCGCCCACTCGTGGGTCTGCATGATGCCCACCGGTTTGCCCGACTGCACCAGCAGGGTTTCATCGCCCCTGAGCTCGTGCAGCGACCGCACGATCGCGTGGAAGCTCGGCCAGTCTCGCGCGGCCTTGCCCGATCCGCCGTACACGACGAGGCTCTCGGGATGCTCGGCGACCTCGGGATCGAGGTTGTTCTGCAGCATCCGCAGGGCCGCCTCCTGAGGCCAACCGAGTGTGTGCAGGTCGGTTCCCCGGTGTGCGGTGATCATGCGGTGCGCTTCCTTTCTGGGCTGGGCTGGTGCTCGTTCACTGACGACCTCGACAGGCTCGCTTGACCGGTAGCCAGCCCGCTGGCGCGGAGCAGGGCGCCCGAGGCCACGAGGGCCACGGCTTCGGCGATGTCTGGGGCAAGGTAGCGATCAGGGCCGGGGCCCGGGACTCGTTCACGGAGGCAGGCAATGACCGCTGCGGAGACGGGCGCGGGAGATTCGCCGCGCATCTGGATGCCGCGAGCCGAGGTCATGAGTTCGATCGCGAGCACCCTGGTGAGACCGTCGAGACTCCGGCGAAGCTTGCGCGCGGCGGCCCAGCCCATCGAGACATGATCCTCCTGCATGGCACTGGTGGGGATGGAGTCGACGGAGGCGGGTGCCGCCAGTCGCTTGAGCTCGCTGACGATCCCGGCCTGGGTGTACTGCGCCATCATGAGGCCGGAGTCGACCCCAGGGTCGTGGGCGAGAAACGGATTCAGTCCGCCGCTGCGATTCTTGTCGAGAAACCGATCGGTGCGCCGTTCGCTCATGCTTGCGACATCGGCGATGACAATCGCGAGAAAGTCCAACACGTAGCCCACGGGGGCCCCGTGGAAGTTTCCGTTGGATTCGACGCGACCATCCGTCGTGACGACGGGGTTATCGATCGCGCTCGCCAGTTCGCGGCCCGCGACGAGCCGGGCATGGTCGAGCGTGTCGCGTGCCGCGCCGTGCACCTGCGGGGCGCACCGCAGGGAATAGGCGTCCTGCACCCGGGTGAAACCGCCGGTGCGATGAGCCGCGATCACTCCGGACCCGTTCAACACGGCGCGCATCGTCGCGGCCGACTCGGCTTGCCCTGGATGCGGGCGCAGCGCCTGGAGATCCTCGGCGAACACCCTGTCGGTTCCGGCGAGGCCCTCGACGCTCATCGCGGCCGCAAGATCGGCGGTGACGAGCAGCTCGGTGAGGTCGCCGATCGCCAGGCACAGCATCCCGAGCATGCCGTCGGTGCCATTGATGAGTGCCAGACCCTCCTTTTCACGCAACACGACCGGAGTGATTGCCGCCTCGGCAAGCGCGCCGGATGCCGTCAGAAGTCGATCCCCGACGCGCACGTTACCCTCGCCGATTGCCGCGAGGGCGCAGTGAGCCAGAGGCGCCAGATCCCCCGAGCAACCGAGGCTGCCGTACTCGCCGATCACGGGGGTGATGCCGGCATTCAGCATGGCCGCGTAGGTCTCGGCGACGAGAGGTCGAACCCCGGTGCGCCCGGTGGCCATCGTCGAGAGCCGAAGCAGCATGGTGCCGCGCACCACCTCACGTTCGACTTCGGCGCCCGAGCTTGCTGCGTGGCTCCGCACGAGCGAGCGCTGCAGCTGAAACCGCTGCTGGGCCGGGATATGCCTGGTGGCCAGGGCGCCGAATCCGGTGGAGATGCCGTAGTGCGGCAGTGGATCCTCGCTCAGCGCGTCGATCACAGTACGCGACGCCGCCATCGCCTCCCGCGCCTCGCCCGAAATCTCCACGGCGGAGTCGTGACGCGCGACGGCAATCACGTCGTCGATCCCTAAGCGGCCCGGCCCCACGATCACGGTGTGCATGAGCCCAGTGAACTCCGCGCGCCCTCCCAGTGGGAGGGTGCCGAGCGATACTCTGTCTGAGATACCAGACAGGACTACCATGGCTCAGGTTCCCGCCGCTCGAAATGTGCTGCGAATGCTGCGGATGCTGGCCGGTCGCACCGCGCCGGTCGCCGCCGCGACGCTCGCTCGCGAGCTGGGAATCCCCCGGTCCTCGCTCTACCAACTGGCGCGCACCATGATGGATGAGGGATTTCTCGTCCACTACCCCGAGGAACGTGCCTACGGACTCAGCGCCCTGGTCGTCGAGATCGGATCCGCGTCGCTGGCCACGGAACGCCTCGGCAGGATGTCGCAACCGCTGATGGAGCGCCTGATCCAGGGTCTACCCGTCCCCACGGTGGCCCACCTCGCCGTGCTCACCGGCGCCGAAGTGACCTACGTGACTCGAGTGTCGGCCCCGCGAGCCCCGACCACGGTGTCGAACGTGGGCGTGCGACTGCCCGCGCACCTCACGGCGACGGGGCGCGCGATGCTCGCCCAGCTTCCCGCCGCCCAGGTGCGGGCGCTGTATCCGCATCGAGAGACGCTGATCCGTCGACAGGGGCCAGGCCCCGCGACCCTCGACGAACTCAGCGCACTCCTGGCGGCATCCCGCGATCGTGGCTGGGCGCTTGAGGATGGTGACGTCACCAGCGGCTATTCCTCGGTGGGCGCCGCCGCACTTGACCATAAGGGCTACCCGGCCGCCGCCATCGGAGTCACCTTTCGTTCCGGCATCCCCGCAGAGGTTGCCACCGATCTCGGTCGCGCGGTCGCGGTCGCAGCCGCGTCCCTGTCGGCCCGCATCACGGGACACTGACGGCCGATCCGCGGGGCACTGTCAGGTGCCCAGCAACTCCCGCAGCCGCGACTCCGGCGAGGCCCCGCTGTCGGCCCGGATGGTGCTCCCCCGGTCGAATTTGTCCACGATCCGAGGGTCGACGTAGCTGGCCCTTGCCACCGCCGGCGTATTGCCCAGCACATCCGCGACATCCCGCATCACCCGGGCGACGACCCTTTTTCGTGAGGTCGGTGTCGACTGCGGGCCCGCCGACGCCAGACCCACGGCCGCCGTCACTGTGCCGTGCAGGGTTCGGAAGTCTTTGGCAGTGAACTGTCCACCCGTACGCTCGGCGACGTAGGCATTGATCTCCTCCGCGCTGAGTGGATGCCACGACCCACCGTCTTTCCACGCGAGCAGCCGCGCCTGCCGACCACGGCGCTTGAGACCGCGCAGCACCCCCGCGAGCTCGGCATCGACCAGCACCGACTCCCAGTCCTGGCCACTTTTGCCGGGGAACGCGAGCGACACCGTGTCACCGGAGATGCTGGCATGGGAGCAGATGAGGGTAGAGAGCCCGTGGCTGCCGTGCTCCTGCGCATAGCGTTCCGAGCCCACGCGCAGCGACCCGGTGTCGAGGAGGCGAAACGCTGCCGCGAGCGCGCGAGCCTTCGACGGGGCCGGGTCGCGGAGGTCGGTCGTGACCTTTCGACGCGCCGCGGGCAGGGAGGCTGCGAGCTCCAGCGCACGATCGAACTTGAGCCGATCTTTCTGCTGCCGCCAGAACGGATGGTAGACGTATTGGGTTCGGCCGGCGGCATCCACCCCTGTTGCAAGGATGTGGCCGTTCTCGTGAGGCGAGATCCAGACATCGGTCCAGGCGGGGGGAATGGCAAGGAGTTCAATTCGCTCCCGATCCCCGGCGGAAATGACTGTTCCGTGATCGTCTCGATAGGAGAAGCCGGAGCCCGCACTGATGCGACGAAGACCCTTCCCGTTGGAGTCACTGCGGCGAAGTCTGGGCACCACCTCAGACTAAATCGCGGCCCTGCGCTCTGGGGAGGGCTTGAGAATGAGCCTGTGGACGAGTAAGACGATGATGGATGCAGCCAGCAGGAAGGCGATGCCAGCCTCGATGGCGAAGAGGATGAACTCGATCGCCCAGGCGCCTTGCTGCACAAACCCGACCACCACCACGGCGAGCAGGTTGACCAGGGCCCCCACCGCAGCGAAGACGAGGGTGAGGCCAGCGCCCGCCGGCCGACGTCTCGCCGAAGCTACCGCGAGCAGCACGGCCCACACCAGCAGCCCGATGTCCATGAACAAGAACAGCCGCTGGGCCGCCTGCGCGACCCCGCCAGCGAGCGATCCGGTAACCATAGCCCGCCAGAGCGTCAGAAGCAGCAGCGAAAGAGCCACGGTAAGCAGCACATCGACCACAATTCTGCCCACAGCACGGCTCATGCCCACAGGCTAGCGGGTGCCCTCGACGGAGGGCCGCACAACGTCGATGACGGCGTGCTGTGGATTCGTATGCGCGCACGTCTGTCCCATGCGCGCGTGCGCGCCGGAGCGCGGATGGGACAGACCTGCGCCGATAGCCACTGCGTCCACGGCGAAAGGCCCCGCAACCGAAGCTGCGGGGCCTTCTTGAGACGCTGAACTACTTGAGAACCTTGACGACCGTGCCAGCGCCGACGGTGCGGCCACCCTCGCGGATGGCGAAGCCGAGGCCCGGCTCCATCGCGATGGGCTGAATGAGCTCAACCGTCATCTCGGTGGTGTCGCCGGGCATCACCATCTCGGTGCCCTCGGGCAGCGTGATGACACCGGTG
>NZ_JANLVV010000088.1:0-9866 GCF_031364185.1 Salinibacterium sp.
TGTCGGCTCGTCGCATCCTGGGGCTGGAGTAGGTCCCAAGGGTTGGGCTGTTCGCCCATTAAAGCGGTACGCGAGCTGGGTTTAGAACGTCGTGAGACAGTTCGGTCCCTATCCTCTGCGCGCGCAGGAAATTTGAGAAGAGCTATCCCTAGTACGAGAGGACCGGGATGGACGAACCTCTGGTGTGTCAGTTGTTCCGCCAGGAGCACCGCTGATTAGCTACGTTCGGAACGGATAACCGCTGAAAGCATCTAAGCGGGAAGCCGGCTTCAAGATGAGATTTCCATGACTTAGGTCGTGAGGCTCGCAGCTAGACTACTGCGTTGATAGGCCGGATGTGGAAGTGGGGACTAAAGACCCATGGAGCTGACCGGTACTAATAAGCCGATAAATTGATAACACCCCGCCTCACTGGGCGCCCATGCTGCAAAGCACGGTGCGTCGAATGGTGAATGAGAATGATTCTCGCGTCCACTTTGTGGTTCCCGATTTACGGTCGGGAACTGGTTCTGATTCGCATCAGACCAACGAACGAAACTATAAATCAATAGTGTTTCGGCGGCCATAGCGAGAGGGAAACGCCCGGTTACATTCCGAACCCGGAAGCTAAGACTCTCTGCGCCGATGGTACTGCAAGGGGGACCTTGTGGGAGAGTAGGACACCGCCGGACTTATTTGTAAAGTGGCCACCCCCGCTGTTTAAAAACAGTGTGGGGTGGCTATTTTGCGTTAAGGCACCATCGTACGAATTTAGATTTAGGCTCAGGTCAGATTTAAGCTTAGGCAGGGCGTGTACAGCCCGCCGGCACCAGGAAGGGGCATCACAGTGAGCGATACGCCGAGGCGCGACGGCCCATCACGAGGTGTCAGGCCCACGGGCGGGCGTCCTGGCGCCGGTCGCTCCGATGGGAAGAGGTCAGAGTCCGGGAGACCGGATGTAGGCCGTCCGACTCGCGGCAAGCCAGTAGACGGCACACCGTCACGGGGTAAACCGGACGAGAAGCGGCTCTGGACCAAGAGTGGTACCCCCGCGCGCGGTGATCGCGACGCACGTGAGCGCGAGCTTCCCGAAGACCGTGATCCGTTTGGTATCCGATCTGTTCGGGTACACCATCAGGCTCCCGAGATTCCGGATGACGTCACGCCGAAACAACTGGATCGCGTCGCTCTTAATGAGCTCAAGACCCTGAGCAAGGAGAATGCGGAGGGTGTAGCCCGGCATCTCGTCATGGCGGCCAGGCTGATCGATGACGATCCCGAGCTTGCCCACAGCCACGCTATTTCGGCTGCTCGCCGAGCTGGGCGCATTGGCGTGGTTCGGGAGACTCTCGCGATCACCGCCTATGCCATCGAGGACTACGCTCTCGCGCTTCGCGAATTGCGCACCTACCGACGCATCACTGGCCGCGACGATCAGTTGCCCATGATGGTCGACAGCGAACGCGGGCTCGGTCGTCCCGAGAAAGCCCTTGAGCTCGGCCGCTCGGTGCTTCGCTCAACGCTCGCGATTCCCGTTCAGGTCGAGCTCGCCATTGCCATGTCTGGTGCGCGGCTCGATCTGAATGATCCGGATGCCGCACTTGCTGAACTGAAGATTTCGCAATTGGACCCCGAGAAGGCGTTCCATTTCAGCCCGGGGCTGTTCGGTGCGTACGCGACTGTGCTGGAGGAACTCGGCCGCGTTGAAGAAGCTGCGCAGTGGTACTCCAGGGCGGAACGTGCGGCGGATGCGCTCGACGAGGCCGATGACAAGGACGATCTGGTCGAAGTCGTCGAGGAAGAGATCGAACCGCAGCACGGTCATGATGACCGCGGCAGAAACGACCGTGATAGTGACGACCGCGACCGCGACGAGAACCGCGTCGATGACTGATTCCTCACCGCTGGCGGGGATCGATCTGGTGCTCGCTGACCTTGACGGTGTGATCTACCGAGGTGCGGCAGCGCTGCCATACGCCGTAGACAGCATGAATCACATTCCGGCGTCAACGAAGGTCGCGTACATCACCAATAACGCGTCGCGCACCGATGTGTCGGTGGCTGCGCACCTCACAGAACTCGGACTATCCGTCGCCCCGGGTGACGTCGTAACGTCGCCGCAGGCGGCTGTCGGCATCCTGAAACATATTGTCGAGCCCGGCTCGGTCATTCTTGTGGTTGGGGGCGATGGGCTCACCGATGAGGTGACAAAGGCCGGATTCGTGGTTACTCGCTCGGCTTTGGACTCTCCGGCTGCCGTGATCCAGGGCTTTGCACCTGAGGTGGGATGGGTTCATCTGGCCGAGGCCGCCTTCGCACTCAACGGTGACGGCACCACTGGCGACCTCCCGTGGATTGCGACGAACACCGACTGGACCATCCCGCAGGCGCGCGGAACTGCTCCGGGAAACGGCACCCTGGTGTCGGCGGTGCACACCGCCGTTGGTCGCCTGCCTGTTGTCGCGGGCAAGCCGGAGACTGCGATCTTCACCGAGGCAATCGGCAGGTTCGGCTCGGAGGCAGCACTGATGATCGGGGATCGTCTTGACACCGACATTCTCGGGGCGAATCGCGCGGGCATTCCCTCGGTGCTGGTGCTCACCGGCATCGACGGACCAAAACAGGTGCTCGCCGCGATCGAGCAGGAGCGGCCGACCTTCATTCTTGGTGACCTCCGCGGCCTGCATGAGCCGTATCCGGTGACCAGCACTCGAGAGATTCCCGGCGGCGTTGTCACTGTGGTGGGGGGCGGGGCTGTTCGCCGGGTCGGAAACGTGCTCACGGTCGACTCGGGGGAGGGAATCGACCTGCTGCGGGCCGGTGCCGCCGCGATCTGGAATTCGGGGCTTGCCATCTATGCGCTGGATGTCCCGCCGGAGCTATATTCATGAGTATGGGCGAGCCAGGCATGAGCATGGGCGAGCCAGGTACCAGTGGCGGCACGTCGCCTGTCGACGACGATCTTGAGACGAACTCGCTCGTGTCGCAACTCCGAGTGATTGAGGATCAGCCTCTCGAGTCACGCGCCGCCGCATTCGTGCAGGTGCATGACCGTCTGCAGCGCAGACTCGAAGGCGGGGACGCCCCGACAACTCATGGCTAGCGCGACGTCTCATGGCTAGCGCGGGCCAGCGGCTCGACGCCGCCATGGCGAATCGTGGGTTGGCGCGGTCGCGTACGCACGCAGCGACACTGATTGCTGACGGGCTCGTGACGGTAGACGGCGCTGCGGTCGTCAAGGCGTCTGCGCAGGTCTCCGAGGCGCAGCGGATCGATGTTGCCGGCAGCGACCACTACGTCAGCAGGGCGGCTCATAAACTCAGGGCGGCGCTGGAGGGTTTCGACGTGGATCCCGCTGGCCGCCTTGCGCTGGACGTGGGCGCGTCGACCGGGGGCTTCACCCAGGTGCTGCTGGAGCGTGGGGCTCGCCACGTGATAGCGCTCGATGTCGGTCACGGCCAGCTCGCGGCATCCATTCGAATGGATGCCCGGGTGACGGTGGTTGAGGGGTCCAACGCGCGCTACATGACCGCGGAGACCCTGGCCGCAGACAGCGGCGCAACCGAGGTGCCGACTCTGGTCGTCGGTGACCTGTCGTTCATCTCGCTCACCACGGTGCTGCCAGCGCTGGCAGCCACGGTCGGTTTCACGGCCGATTTCGTGCTGTTGATCAAGCCGCAGTTCGAGGTGGGGCGCACGGGAATCCGTGAGGGGATTGTTCGAGACGCCGGTCTCCGCGACGACGCGGTCATGGGGGTGCTGTGGGCGGCCTGGGACCTGCACCTGCCGACCGCTGGCGTCATCTCCTCCCCGATCGCCGGAAACTCAGGCAATCACGAGTA
This sequence comes from Salinibacterium sp., assembly GCF_031364185.1. Lineage (NCBI taxonomy): Bacteria > Bacillati > Actinomycetota > Actinomycetes > Micrococcales > Microbacteriaceae > Salinibacterium > Salinibacterium sp. The sequence continues at coordinate 3,822 of NZ_JANLVV010000088.1, forward strand.
TCTGGTTTGGCTGAGCGCCGAGGTCGGCAGCAATCCGACAGAATGGACTCAGCAGGTTTCTGCGATGACCGTGAATCGCCCGTAACTGACAACGACGGCGCCTTGGTGAAGGGGTATGAACCGTGACATCTGACCGGCACATGCTCATCGTCGCTCACACCGGGCGAAATGAGTCGCTGCAGGCGGCCATCAGTGTCTGCAGGCAACTCATCGCGGGCGGGTTGACTCCCGTGCTCTCCGAGGACGAATACGCGCATATTCTTGCCGCGGCCCACGACCTCGCGCCGATTGCTCTTCTGGGTGACGCCGTGCAGATCGGGGATCTGGAACTCGTGATTGTGCTCGGTGGTGACGGTACGATCCTCCGGGCGGCCGAGATGGCACGTGGATGTTCGGCTCCGCTTCTCGGCGTCAACCTCGGCCACGTTGGATTCCTCGCCGAGAGCGATAAAGAAGACCTCACCGAGACGATCGCGAGGGCTCTCGCTCATGACTACCTCGTTGAGGAGCGGATGACGCTGTCCGTGCGCGTGAAGGTCGACGCCGAAATCGTCTTCGAAACGTGGGCGCTCAACGAAGCGACAGTGGAGAAGGCCAGTCGCGAACGGATGCTCGAGGTCGTCATCGAGATCGACGGCCGACCGTTGTCGTCATTCGGTTGTGACGGGGTCGTAATGTCAACGCCGACCGGCTCGACCGCGTACTCCTTCTCCGCCGGTGGCCCGATCGTCTGGCCCAGCCTCGACGCGCTGCTGCTGGTGCCGCTCAGCCCACACGCGCTGTTTGCGCGACCGCTGGTCGTCGGGCCGGATTCGGCGCTCGCCGTCGAGGTGCTCGATCGCACCCAGGGCACCGGGGTGTTGTGGTGCGATGGCAGGCGAACGCATGAGCTTCCGCGCGGCGCTCGAGTGATCGTGCGCAGGTCTCCGGTGCCCGTGAGGCTGGCGCGGCTGTCGCAGGGCCCATTCACCGACCGCCTGGTCAATAAATTCAACCTGCCCGTCAACGGTTGGCGCGGACCCGTCGGCGACGAAGACCAGCGCCCGTGATCGAAGAAATCTCCATCTACAACCTCGGCGTCATCGGGGAAGCCCGACTGCCCCTTGGCCCGGGTTTCACCGCCCTCACCGGGGAGACCGGAGCGGGCAAGACGATGATCGTCACCGCACTGGGCCTTCTTCTCGGCGATCGTGCCGACAGCGCGACGATCCGATCCGGTAGTCAGCAGGCCGTCGTGGAGGGTCGCTGGCTTCTCGACGGCACCGGAGCCGTGGCGGAGCGCGTGCGCGACGCCGGCGGCGAACTCGATGACGGCGAACTCATACTGAGCAGGTCTCTATCGCAGGAGGGTCGCGGGCGAGTCGTTGTTGGTGGGCGAACCGCACCGGTGGGGGTGCTTGGCGAAATTGGGCACCAATTGGTGGTGGTGCACGGCCAGTCAGACCAGGTGCGACTGCGCTCGGCCACGGCACAGCGCGAAGCGCTCGATCGATTCGCGGGCCCCGCTCTGTCCACTGTGCTCGACAGATACCAGACGGTGTTTGCCCGGTGGCAGTCGAACCAGGGCGAGCTCGATGTGCTCGTGGCCGAGCGGGACCGCCGCTCACGTGAGGCAGAACAGCTTCGCGAGGCAATGGCCGAGATCGAGGCGGTGAACGCCCGTCGTGGCGAAGACCAGGAGCTGACGGCGCAAGCCGATCGGCTCAGTAACCTCGAGGACCTTCGGTTAGCGGCGGGGACGGCACACGACCTGTTGTCGTCGGAGGTGTCGGATGATTCCTCCGATGTCGTGGGGTTGCTCACGTCGGCCCAACGGCAGCTCGAGCGCGCGGGCGACCACGACACGGCACTGGCGGCGATTGCGGAGACCGTCGCCGCGGCATCCATCGCGGTCACGGAAATCTCTCTCCAACTCTCCAGTTACCTGGGCAGCCTCGATGCTGATGGCGCTCGCGAACTCGAGGTGATCAATGAGCGCCGCGCGGAATTGACTGCCCTGGTGCGCCGATACGGGCCGACACTCGACGACACTCTCGATCACCTCGATAGCGGCAGCGGACGACTGCTGGAGCTCGACAACGACTCCAGCAGGATTGACTCGCTCGGCAAGGAGGTCGAGGCAGACCGAGACAACGTGATCGAGCTCGCGGCACGACTCAGTGTGGTGCGTTCGGCGTTCGGCGTTACGCTGTCCGAGCGGGTCACGGCAGAGTTGGCCGCGCTCGCGATGGCCAACGCCGAGGTGACCGTGATCGTTGACGATCGCCCCGACTATTCACAGACCGGTAAAGACCAGGTATCGATCCTGCTGAGACCGCACGCGGGAGCCGAGCCCAGGCCGCTGGGCAGGGGAGCGAGCGGGGGTGAACTGTCGAGAGTGATGCTGGCCATCGAGGTGGTCATTGCGGGCAACGACCCGGTTCCCACTTTCATCTTCGATGAGGTGGATGCCGGCGTGGGCGGGGCATCCGCTATCGAGGTGGGTCGCCGACTCGCCCAACTGAGCAAGACCGCGCAGGTCATCGTCGTGACTCATTTGGCCCAGGTGGCGGCCTTCGCCACCAATCATCTGCAGGTGAGCAAAGACAGTGATGGCGCCGTGACCGCATCCAGCGTCCGCAAATTGGAGGGCGAGGACCGGATTTCTGAGATGGCGCGATTGCTCTCCGGCCTGCCGGATTCTGAGAGCGGGTTGGCTCACGCACGCGAACTGCTCACCATCGCGCGCGAGCTGCAGCTTTAGGCGCCCAGCGCGCGGGCGCCGAGCTCCCGGTCTTGCAGGACCCGCTCTTCCAGGCCTCGGCATCGAGCCCCCGGCTTCCAGCAGGACTGGAGCCAATGGGCATAGGATGAAACCCCGTGGTGGATAACTCTCAGCGGTTCGTAACAAAACACATTTTCGTTACCGGTGGAGTGGTCTCCTCCCTCGGTAAGGGGCTCACGGCGGCCAGTCTTGGCAACCTCCTCACCGCGCGCGGCCTGCGCGTCGTCATGCAGAAGCTTGACCCGTACCTGAATGTCGACCCCGGAACGATGAATCCGTTCCAGCACGGCGAGGTGTTCGTCACCGATGATGGAGCCGAGACCGACCTCGACATTGGTCACTATGAGCGATTCCTCGACATCAACCTGAATCAGGCCGCCAATGTCACCACCGGCCAGATCTATTCACAGGTCATCGCGAAAGAGCGCCGGGGTGAGTATCTTGGCGACACCGTTCAGGTGATTCCCCACATCACCGATGAAATCAAGCGCCGGATGCGCCTGCAGGCCCAGGCCGGACCGAACGAAGAACCCGCCCCCGACGTCATCATCACCGAAATTGGCGGCACGGTCGGAGACATCGAAAGCCAGCCGTTCATCGAGTCTGCGCGGCAGGTCCGGCATGAGCTTGGCCGAAAGAACGTCTTCTTCGTGCACGTGTCGCTCGTGCCATTCATGAATGCGTCTGGCGAACAGAAGACCAAGCCCACGCAGCATTCGGTCGCGGCGCTGCGCTCAATCGGCATCCAGCCGGATGCCCTGGTACTGCGCTCAGATCGCCCGGTGTCAGAAGGCAATAAGCGCAAGATCGCCCTCATGTGTGACGTCGACGAGGCCGCAGTGGTGAATGCCGTCGACGTGCCATCCATCTACGACATCCCGACGATGCTGCACGACCAGGGGCTCGATGCCTACATCATCGAGCAGCTGGGGCTCACGGCTTCCGAGGTGAACTGGGACGGCTGGAGCGAACTTCTCACCGCCGTTCACGAACCCCGACACGAGGTCACCATCGGCCTGGTCGGCAAGTACATCGACCTGCCCGACGCCTACCTCTCCGTCACCGAAGCCCTCAAAGCCGGCGGCTTCGCGCAGCAGACTAAAGTCACCATTCGCTGGGTGCCGTCAGACGAGTGCGAGACGCCCGAAGGCGCCGCTCGCATGTTGAGCGACCTCGAGGGAATTGTCGTACCGGGAGGCTTCGGGGTTCGGGGTATCGAGGGCAAGCTCGGAGCGCTGCGATTTGCCCGGGAGAACGCGCTACCTACCCTCGGCCTCTGCCTGGGGTTGCAGTGCATGGTGATCGAATACGCACGGGATGTCGCCGGGCTGGGCGGCGCGTCGTCGTCTGAGTTCGACCCTGACACGGAGTTCCCGGTCATCGCGACCATGGCCGAGCAGGTCGACATCATCACCAGTGGCGATCTGGGCGGCACGATGCGCCTCGGACTGTACGAAGCCGCGCTCGCCCCGGGATCGATCGTCGCGGAACTGTATGGCGCCACGACCATCGCCGAACGCCACCGTCACCGTTACGAGGTCAACAACGCGTACCGAGAGCAGATCGGCGCCGCCGGGCTGCAGTTCAGCGGAATATCCCCCGACCGCACGCTCGTCGAGTTCGTCGAGCTACCCCGGCCCGTGCACCCCTTCTACGTCGGCACCCAGGCGCATCCGGAGTTGCGTTCGCGGCCGAACCACGCGCATCCCCTGTTTCGCGGGTTGATCTCGGCAGCGCTGGAACGCCAGCAGGCCAGCAGGCTCTTCGAGGTGCCCGAGGCCTCAGACAGCGCAGAGGTTGCTGCGGTCGATGCCTGAGAGCAAGCACGACAGTACGCACGACAGCAACGGTCCAGTTCCTCAGGTGCTGGTCGACGACCCGGTCGAGCCCATCATCGTCTCGAGCGAAATCGCGTTCGACGGCAAGGTCTGGGACATCCGCCGTGAGGTCTTTGAACTGGACGGCCATCAGGTGACGCGCGAATTCGTGGACCACACCGGGGCCGTGGCGGTTCTGGCGATGGATGACCAGGATCGGGTGCTGCTGATCAAGCAGTATCGCCACCCGGTGCGCTACCGGGAGTGGGAACTGCCTGCAGGGCTGCTCGACATCGCGGGGGAGTCGCCGCTGCGTGCCGCGCAGCGCGAACTCGCCGAAGAGGTCGACAAGACTGCCGCCCGCTGGGACCTGCTCACGGACTTCATGACCTCCCCGGGCGGAAGCAATGAGGTGCTGCGCGTGTACCTTGCGCGAGATGTCAGTGACGCTCCCGACACTTTTGAGCGCACCGAGGAAGAAGCGGGCATCGAGGTGCGGTGGGTGCCCCTCGACGATGTGGTCGATGCCGTGCTCGCCCGCGACCTGCAGAACTCGATCCTCGCGATCGCCGTCTTCGCGGCGGCGGCCGGTCGAGCGCGCGGCTGGCGCACTCTTGGCGATGCGAACGCGCCCATGACCCGGCACCCGCTGGAGCGCGCGGCGACATGATCGCCGCAGAGGTTGCCATCCCGGTCGCCGTTGACCGGTACCTGCGGCATATCTCGATCGAGCGCGGCCTGTCCGACAACACGCTCCAGGCCTACCGCCGTGACCTCGCGGCGTACTCCGAGGGACTGGCGGCACGCGGCATCCTGACTCCGAACGCGATCGGCGCACCGGATGTTGCGGCCTTCGTCCACGAGCTGCGCACCCGCTCCGAGCGGCCGCTGAGCGCGGCATCCACCGCCAGGATGTTGTCATCAGTGCGGAGCTGGCACCGTTTTCTTCTCGACGAATCGATGGTCGAGATGGATGTCGCTGTCGATGCGAAACCGCCGAAACAGTCGATGCGGCTGCCGAAAGCCATCTCGATCGAACAAATGGCCACTGTGTTGGCCGCCACCGACGGCGACGAGTTGCAATTGATGCGTGATAAGGCGCTGCTGGAATTGCTGTACGCCACCGGAGCGCGCGTGTCGGAGGCTGTGGCGCTGAACGTCGATGATCTCGTCGACGCTGACATTGTGCGGCTTTTCGGTAAGGGCGGTAAACAGCGCATCGTTCCCGTGGGCAGCTTTGCGAGGGTCGCGCTCGACACCTATTTGGTGCGGGCTCGCCCGAGCTTCTCGGCTCGCGGAAAGCAGACACCCGCTCTTTTTCTCGGGGCGCGCGGGCAGCGCGTGTCGAGACAGAATGCCTGGCTGATCATCAGGGCGGCCGCCGAGAGGGCAGGTCTCGGGCTGGAGATATCCCCGCATACGTTCCGGCACTCGTTCGCCACGCACCTTCTGGCGGGAGGCGCG
>NZ_JANLVV010000253.1:0-1756 GCF_031364185.1 Salinibacterium sp.
CCGAGCTCCGGTCACGGCACCCGCAGATGTGGTTAGGCGGGACGCACGCTCGAGTCCCGAATCACGAGCTCGGGGCGGAAAACAACATGGTTTGTTTCTAGTGGGGCGATCTCTCCCAATTCCGCCAGCAAAAGCTCCACCGCAATTCGTCCGAAATCTTGGTGAGGGGTTCTAATGGTCGAAAGTGGAATGGGTCCGGCTCTGCTCACGTCCATGTCATCAAAGCCGATCACAGCCACATCCTCGGGCACTCGCAGATCGGACTGCCGTTTGAGAACATCGACGAACCCCATACCAAGAAGGTCGTTCGCGGCGAATATGGCGTCTGGACGCCTGCCCTCCTCGCCTTGGAGGTACTGCAGGGCCGCCGCTTGCCCAATTGAGATTGTGCGGTCGGAAGTGGGAATGATCTCGAGAGTCGCGCCGTCGTGCTCCTCAACCGCGCGACTAGCCCCAAGGAAGCGATCACTGACCTGTCTCAGCTCAAACGGCCCACCGAGGAACGCGAGGTGTCGCTTGCCGGTGCTGAGGAGGTGTGTTGCTGCCAGATATCCACCCTCGGCGTCTTCAACTGAGACGGACGGCTGAGAATCATGGTCGGCCACCCGACCCGTAATTACGGACGGGGTGCCGCGCTTGCGCATGGTGTCAAGGAGTCCGTCGACTTTCCCCACGGGAGCAACGATGATTCCGCGCACGCCCTGGGCTTCGAACAGCTCGAGATAAGAGATTTCTCGAGCCACGTCGCCGCTGTTGTTGCCGAGGACCACAAACAGCCCTGCTTCCGCCGCCCGCCGTTCGATGGCATCAGCCACATCTGAGAAATAAGTATTTCCCACTTCGAAGACCACATAGCCGATGACTTTGCTCTTGCCTGCCCGAAGTTGCCTTGCTGCGTCGTTTCGCACGTAGCCGAGCTTGTCGATGGCGTTCCGGATTCGCTCCGAGACCTCCGGCGATAACTTACTCGGTACATTCAAGTAGTTCGAAACCGTCGTCGGAGAGACCCGTGCCTCAGCGGCTACATCTTTGATAACGACCTTCGGCATACTGCTCAAGGGTCCTTCCGGCTCGGACTCAAACGGTTGCTCTGAGCGTATCGAACTCTGCGATAGGGCCTCCGCTCAGTCCATCTACTTGACGGCGCCGCCCAGCAGGCCGCCGATGATCCGTTTCTGGGCAACGATGAACACGATCAGAAGCGGGAGGCTAACAAGCAGAACCTGCGTGAAGATGAGGTTCCAGTTGAGTTCGTAAGTATTGGCACTGGCGAAGTTGTAGAGCCCCAGAGGCATAGTCTGCTCGCGAGAGTTAGGTAGCAGGAAGAACGGCGTCAAGAAGTCGTTCCAGATGAACAGGGCGAGGACTACCCCTGTCGTCAAGAGCACCGGGCGCAGCGACGGCAGGATAACTGAGAAGAAGACCCGAAGGGTTCCGGCTCCGTCCAGGCGGGCGGCTTCTTCAATTTCGAACGGAATGGCTTTCACAAACCCGGTCATCAAGAAGATGGAAATGCTCAGCTGCGTGCCCGTGTAGAAGAGAATGAGACCGATCCTCGAACCACTGAGCCCGAGGACCGAGAGAACTTGAAGGGTTGAGACGATCGCTGGAGGGAGCATTACACCGCTGATAGCGGCGTAGTAGACGGCGTTCAGTGTTCGCGATCGTCCTCGAGCGAAAACCCAAGCTGCTAACGACCCGAAGAGCAGCAAGAGGGTGATCGCTGGGACAGTGATGAGCAAGCTGTTGAAGAAGC
>NZ_JANLVV010000300.1:0-11800 GCF_031364185.1 Salinibacterium sp.
GGCGGGAAGATCGAACGCGGTGAGAGTGCCGTTGACGCCCTATCGCGCGAACTTCTCGAGGAGATAGGTCTCGAACTCGACACGGGCGTGACGGAGTACCTCGGCAGCTTCAGAGCCGAAGCCGCGAATGAGCCCGACACGGTCATCAGAGCCGAAGTATTCGCGCTGACAACCAGCCTTGAGCTAGCGGCATCAGGTGAGATCGAGGAGTTGTTATGGATCGACACCGACGAGCCTGAGGGCGTGGAGATGGCTCCTCTGACCCGTGACACGATCCTCCCGCTCTGGATTGCCCGTCGCACGGCCCGCTCGTAGCGGCGCGGCACTTGCTCTCCCAGTAGTCCCGGTAGGGGCACGGTGGACCATCATTGGTGCTGCCCGAGCACAGGGTTTGACCAGCTCGGGCCTTAACGAGCACAGGCCTTAACGAGCACAGGCGGCCCGAAGGCCGCCTGTGCTGCACAACCTGGGAAGGCTAGTCTTTCTTGGTTCCAAATGCTGCGTAGCGCGAGTTGAACTTCTCCACACGACCGGCGGAGTCCATGATGCGCTGCTTGCCGGTATAGAACGGGTGCGACTCCGACGAGATTTCGACGTCAATGACCGGATATGTCGAGCCGTCCAGGTCGATGGTCTTGTCGCTGGTCGCGGTCGAGCGGGTAAGGAACGTCGCGCCCGACGCGAGGTCGCGGAACACGATCGCGTTGTATGTGGGGTGGATGTCGGTCTTCATGAACGTTCCTTCATTCGATAGCTGGGGCAGTAACACTTCTGGATGAATACTGCTTGATGATGATGGGAGCCACGGGTGCTCATGTGGGCTTACGCAAACCCCACACAAGACTACCAAATAATCAGGCAGCTCGCGCGGCGAATCGACCATTGTCGTTCGTCACAATGAGCGGCAATCCGAACGCGTCGCTGAGGTTCTCGGAGGTGAGCACCTCGTCAATGATGCCAGCCGCCCTGATCTCGCCGCCTGATACCAGTAGTGCATGACCGAATCCCGGAGGGATCTCCTCGACGTGGTGGGTCACCATGACGATTGCCGGTGAACTTCTTTCGCTGGCGAAACCACCCAGGAGCGCCACCAGTTCTTCGCGAGCTCCCAGATCCAGGCTCGCGGCGGGCTCGTCGAGCAGTAACAATTCAGGGTCGGTCATCACTGAGCGAGCAATCTGCACGCGCTTCTGTTCGCCGTCGCTGAGATCACCGAATCGGCGATCCTCGAGGTGTCCCAGCTTCCACTCTGCGAGCACTCGCTGGGCTCGGGTGATGTCCACTTCTTCATACGATTCGTTCCAGCGGCCTGTGACGGAGTATGCCGCCGTGAGGACGACGTCGATGACTCGTTCTTCGCGCGGCACTTTGCGCGCCAGCGCGCTTGAGGCAAAACCGATCCGAGGGCGCAATTCGAACACGTCGGCTCGGCCGAGGGTGTCATCCAGGATCTGCACTCGCCCTGACGTGGGGTGCATCTGGGCCGCGGCAAGCTGCAACAGGGTCGTTTTACCTGCCCCATTGGGGCCGAGGACGACCCAGCGATCGGCAGAATCCACAGTCCAATCGGCTGAGAGGAGGATGGGGTGACCGTCGCGTATGACGGTCACATCGGTGAACTGCAGAACGCTTGCCATGATCTCTCCAGCCTACGGTGTGAGGGACTGGCCCTCGGTGAGACTCGCATAGATCTCACGCGTGCGGGCCGCAATCGTCACCCAGCTGAAGTCTGTTTCGGCGCGAAGGCGCCCGGCCCGGCCCATCCGGGCGGCGTTCGTCGGGTCGCTCACTACCTCGGCGAGCGTCGCGGCCAGATCGGCGACGAACCGGTCGGGATCCGTGGGTGTGCCCGTGCCGTCGTCGAGCTGCTCAATGGGAACGAGTCTGCCTGTGACGCCATCAATGATCACCTCCGGAATACCGCCGGTCGCGGTACCGACGACAGGCACGCCACAGGCCATGGCCTCCAGGTTCACAATGCCCAGCGGCTCGTACACCGAGGGGCAGACAAAGGTGGTCGCCTGGGTGAGCACCGCCGACAGTTCGTGCTGGCTGAGAAGCCGATCAATCCACACGACTCCGGAGCGCTCGGCCTGCAGCGCGCGCACCCCTGCCTCGACCTCAGCGAGGATCTCCGGGGTGTCGGGTGCTCCCGCGCACAGTATGAGCTGCACGTCGGGGGGCAACAGGGCGGCGGCGCGGAGAAGATAGGGCAGACCTTTCTGGCGGGTGATCCTGCCAACGAACACCACCGAAGGGCGGTCCGGGTCGATTCCGAGTTCGCGCACGAGCGCCGCGTCATCCACCGGTCGCCAACGCTCCAGGTCGATGCCATTATGCACCGTGATGACCTTCTGTTCATCGAGCCAGGGATAGCAGCGCAGGATGTCGCGGCGCATCCCGTCACTGACGGCAATGATCGCGGCAGCACCGGTGAACGCGGTGCTCTCGATCCAACTCGAAATGCGGTATCCGCCGCCGAGTTGCTCGGCCTTCCACGGGCGAAGTGGTTCGAGACTGTGCGCCGTCACGATGTGCGGGATGCCGTGAAGCAGCGAGGCGAGATGGCCTGCGGCATTGGCATACCAGGTATGTGAATGCACAATATCTGCCCCGGCGACGTCCTGGGCGATCTGCAGATCCACGCCCAGCGTCCCCAGTGCCGGGTTGACGGCGGCAAGCTCCGCCGGGGCGCCGTATGCGTGCACGTTGGCCTCGTCACGAGGCTTCCCGAAACAGCGAACCACAACGTCGATATCCCCGCGGAGCGCCCGCACCAGCTCGGCAACGTGCACGCCGGCGCCGCCGTACACCTCGGGCGGATACTCACGACTGATCAGGTCTACTCGCATGTCAAAACGCTACTGCACGATGCTGCTGCACAACCGACTCGACCTCGCATACTGTTGCCCTATGTCATCTCAGAAGATCTTCGGGATTGTCCTCGCCGGCGGTGAAGGAAAGCGCCTCATGCCCCTCACAGCTGACCGTGCCAAACCTGCGGTGCCCTTTGCCGGTGGCTACAGACTGATTGATTTTGCGCTCAGCAATCTCATCAACTCGGGGTTACGCCAGATCGTCGTTCTCACCCAGTACAAATCCCACAGTCTCGATCGCCACGTCTCCCAGACGTGGCGCTTGCCCGGCATGCTCAATTCGTATGTGGCCTCGGTGCCGGCACAGCAGCGACTGGGCAAGCGCTGGTTCAGCGGCTCGGCTGACGCGATCCTGCAGAGCCTCAACCTGCTGCGAGACGAGAAACCCGACATTGTCATCGTGGTTGGTGCCGACCACGTGTATCGAATGGACTTCAGCCAAATGGTGGAGGCGCACGTCGCGTCCGGGTTTGGGGTCACTGTGGCCGCCATTCGCCAGCCGATAGCGTTGGCCGACCAATTCGGAGTGATCGAGGTTGATGCCGACAACCCGTCGAAGATTGCCGCGTTCCACGAGAAGCCGCAGAAGCCGATAGGTCTGACTGACTCCCCCGGCGAGGTCCTAGCGTCGATGGGTAACTACATTTTCGACGCGGACGTGTTGATGGATGCCGTGCAGCGAGATGGAGAGCGCTCCGACTCGAACCACGATATGGGCGGTGATATCGTGCCGGACTTCGTCTCTCGGGGCCTCGCGGGCGTCTACGACCTGAACCGCAACGAGGTTCCAGGATCGACCGAACGTGATCGCTTCTACTGGCGAGATGTCGGCACGATCGAGTCATTCTTCGACGCACACCAGGATTTGATCGCGGCCCTTCCGATCTTCAACCTCTACAACACCGCGTGGCCGATTTTCAGCCAGCAGTTGAATTCGCCGCCAGCGAAGTTCGTGCGAGACGCGCAGGGTAACCAGGGCACGATGATCGACTCGATCATCTCGCTGGGCTGTGTCATCTCGGGCGCCCACATCGAACGCAGCATGGTCGGCCCCTGGGTGTCGGTCGAGTCTGGCGCGAGGGTCGTCGACTCGGTCATATTCGAGCGGGTTCGAGTTGCACCGAATGCCACCGTGCGACGCGCTATTCTCGACAAAGAGGTCGTCATCAGCGAGGGTGCCTCCGTTGGCGTCGACCATGATGCCGATCGTGCCCGGGGCTTCACGGTCACCGAGACGGGAATCACCGTCGTCGGGAAGGGCGTCATCGTCGCCTGATCGATCTTCACAGAGGAAGGCTTCGCCCCATGCCCCGCTTCCTTGTGGTTCTGGATGTCGACTCCACTCTCATTGACGATGAGGTCATCGAGTTGCTGGCCGCGCAGGCTGGCTCACTTGCCGAAGTTGAGGCCATCACCCGGCAGGCCATGAACGGTGAACTCGACTTCGAAGAAAGTCTTCGTGCTCGGGTATCCACACTGGCGGGCCTGCCCGACTCGGTGTTCGCGACGGTGGGCGACCTGGTCACGGTGACCCGGGGGGTCCCCGAGATGATTGCGGGCATCCATTCGGCCGGTGGGCGAGTCGGGGCGGTCTCCGGTGGATTTCATGAAGTTGTCGACCCCATCGCCCACGATCTCGGGCTCGACTACTGCCGCGCCAATCGCCTTGAGGTTGTCGAGGGCATTCTCACGGGCGGTCTGACCGGTCGAGTAGTGGATGCCGCGGCGAAGGCCACGACGCTTCGGCAGTGGGCCGACGACTGTGGAGTGCCGCTCTCGCGCACGGTCGCCGTCGGAGACGGCGCCAACGATCTTGACATGATGGCCATCGCGGGGCTTGCCGTAGGTTTCGACGCTAAAGCGCCCGTGCGCGACCACGCCGGAGTGCTGATCGATGTGCGCGATCTGACGCAGGTGCTGCCGCTTCTCGGCCTGCGAGGCTGACCACCCGCAGAGTAGCCCTAGTGGCCCATCCCGAGCCCACCATCAACCGGGATGACCGCCCCCGAGATGTATCCCGCGTCATCGCTCGCCAGCCACAGGATCACCCGGGCGACTTCCGCTGCACTCGCGAATCGCGCGGCGGGAATCTGCTTCAGGTAAGCCTTCTGCTGCTCTTCGTCTAGCGCGGCCGTCATATCGGTTTCGATGAATCCTGGTGCGACGACATTAGCCGTGATACCGCGACTTCCTAATTCCCTCGTGACCGAACGCGCCAACCCGACCAGTCCACTCTTGGAGGCGGAGTAGTTCACCTGCCCGGCAGATCCGAGCAGGCCCACGACGCTGGACACCAGGATGATTCTTCCGAAACGAGCCTTCATCATGCCCTTGGATGCGCGTTTGACGACGCGGAATGAGCCATTGAGGTTGGTGTCGATCACCTCGGTGAAGTCGTTGTCCGACATCCTCATGAGGAGCGTGTCCCGAGTGATCCCGGCATTCGCGACCAGCACCTCGATGCCGCCGAGGTGTGCCTCAACTTCGGTGAAGGCAGCGTCGAGGCTGACGCCATCAGTGACATCCGCTATCACCGTGAGTGTGCCATCCGGACCGCTCCCCGAGCGAGCAGTCACGGCCACCCGGTGCCCGGCTGCGACAAATTCTTCGGCGATCGCCCGACCAATTCCACGGTTTCCCCCGGTGATAAGAACCGTCCTGGGAGTGAATTCTGCTGACAGCGTTACGGTGGTCATAGGCACCAGCCTATAGTCGCCGATTTGCGACGTAGGCTGGGAGATGAGGTGTCGCCCTGACCCTCGGGTGGCCGCGTCTGGGACTTCGCGGAACATGCATAGCGAAGCAGGAATAGTGAACCAAAAGCAGTCGATCACCTCGCTTCCCGAATCGCCTCAAGACGATCAGAGAAGACGCGTGGTTCGTTACACGGTCGCCATGAGCGTGCGCGTCGCGTGCGTTATCGCGTGTTTCTTCGTGCAGGGATGGTGGCTGCTGGTCTGCGTCATCGCGGCAATTGTGTTGCCCTACGTCGCGGTGATCATCGCCAACGTCGGCGGCAAAGAGAGCGGCACCGTGGAGCGGCCTGGGTCGATCATCCGCGTGACACCCGAGTTCCGTCGCGACACTGATCAGCAGGACGCTGACAGGCAGGATGCCGACGGGCACGTTCGTTTCGAGTGAGACGTTTCGAGTAAGACGTTTCGAGTATGTCGCTATGGGTGCAAGGCGATCAGTGAAGGGGTATGACCGGTGCTAGGCGCAGAGGGCCCCACGACGGATCGCTGCTCACGTGCGGGATGCCACAACCTGGCCACCATGAAGGTGAACTGGCGCAATCCCCGTATCCATCCCGAGAATCGCGTCAAAGTCTGGTTGGCATGCGACGAGCACAGCCAGTACCTCGGTGACTACCTGGCGTCACGCAGTTTCCCTGTGATCGTCACGAAACTCTCTGAGAATGTCAGCGTGGTTCCGTCATGAACGGGTGGAGCTTCGCGCTGTCCCGACGCTGGCTGGGATATCTTGCGCTGGTCATCGTTTTTGCGATCGCCTGTGCCGGGTTGTCGTATTGGCAGATCGCCCGTCGAGACGAAGCACGAGCCGAGATTGATCGAGTCGACACGAACTGGTCCAGCGCACCCCGGCCAATCGCCGACGTGATCAAAAGCCTCGACTCTTTTGATCCAGACGATAAGTGGATGCCCGTGACCATCACCGGCCGCTACCTCGTCGACGAGGAATTGCTGGTGCGCGGCAGGCCCCTCGACGGTACTGCCGGCTTCGAGCAGCTCGTCCCGATCGAGTTGTCAAATGGCTCCATTTTCGTCGTGGATCGGGGTTGGATCAAGGCGGGTAGCGCGCAGGATGAGCCCGATGTCATCCCCGAAGTTCCTACCGGAGTGGTCACCATCGTGGCACGCCTGAAGGCAGGAGAGCCCATAATTCCGGGTCGTTCGGCGCCGCCGGGCCAGGTTGCCACTGTTAATCTGGCTACCATCGCCGCCCTTATCGACCGACCGATGTACCTGGGTGCCTACGGTCTGTTGGCCACTGAGGATCCTCCCCCGCCCGTTCGGCCCGTCGCTGTGACGAAGCCCGTTCCCGACGAGGGGCCCCATCTTTCCTACGCGTTCCAGTGGATAGTGTTCGGCATCATGGCCTTTATCGGCCTCGGCTGGGCCGTGCGCCAGGAGTACAGGATCAGAAATGCCGACGACCCGCGCGAGCAGGTGCGATCGGCGGCCAGGCGGCGCAAATCAGACGCTAAAGCTCCCGGTGACGCTGAGATCGAGGACTCCATCCTGGATCATGCCGACCGTTAGGCCGCACAGTGCACTGCTCGCTCAGGCGAGCGAGATAAGTTCGGCGTAATCCTTGTTCCAATGGTCCTCGGTGCCATCGGGCAGGATCAGCACGCGCTCAGGATTGAGGGCCTCTACGGCACCCTCATCGTGGCTCACCAGCACCACCGCGCCGCTGTAGCTTGCCAGCGCGCCGAGAATCTCTTCACGACTCGCGGGGTCGAGGTTGTTGGTGGGCTCGTCAAGCAGGAGCACATTTGCTCCACTGACGACGATCATGGCCAGCGCAAGTCGGGTCTTCTCGCCTCCGGAGAGCACCCCGGCCAGCTTGTGGCCGTCATCGCCGGTGAATAGGAACGAACCCAGGACGCGGCGGGCTTCCATCTCGGTGATGCTGAGCGACGACGAGACCATGTTCTCCAGCACGGTGCGCTTGACGTCGATGGTCTCGTGCTCCTGCGCGTAATAGCCCACGCGCAAACCGTGTCCCGGCTCGATCTGTCCCGTATCCGGCTGGTCTACTCCGGCCAGCATCCTGAGCAGTGTGGTCTTACCGGCACCATTGAAACCGAGGATCACCACCTTTGAGCCACGGTCGATCGCCAGGTCGACCGCGGTGAAAATCTCGAGAGAGCCGTAGCTCTTACTGAGATTGGATGCCATCAGCGGAGTTCGACCGCACGGAGCCGGCTCAGGGAATCGAAGCTTTGCGACCCGGTCGACACTTCTGACCTCATCCAGACCGGCGAGAAGCTTCTCGGCGCGGGCGACCATCTGGTGTGCAGCAGCAGCCTTTGAGGCCTTGGCGCCAAACTTTGCGGCCTGCGTCGTCAGCACTCCAGCCTTTTTCTCCGCGTTGGCACGCTCCTTCTTGCGACGCTCTTCGTCGGCGGCCCGCTGCTTGTGGTAGTTCTTCCACCCCATGTTGTACTGGTCGATCGTCTGGCGGTTTGCGTCGAGGTAGAAGACCTTATTGACGGTCTCCTCTACCAGGTTCACGTCGTGGGTGATCACGATCAGCCCACCCTGGAAGCCTTTGAGGAACTCGCGGAGCCACACGACCGAATCGGCGTCGAGGTGGTTGGTGGGCTCATCCAGCAGCATGGTGTCTGCCCCTGAGAACAGGATGCGGGCCAACTCGATGCGACGACGCTGACCGCCGGAAAGTGTCGAAAGCTTCTGGTCGAGGATATGGTCCGGCAGGCTCAGGTTGCTGGCGATCGACGCGGCCTCCGCCTCGGCCGCATAACCCCCGAGCGCCGTGAACCTTTCCTCCAGGTTGCCGTATTTCTTCATGGCTGCGGTGCTGGTGGAAACGTCCGGACTTGCCATGTCCTCCATGGTCTGCGCCATGCCGAGCACGATCGACCCAAGGCCCCGGGCGTCAAGGATGCGCGTGCGCGCCAGGTCTTCGGGATTTCCCGACCGCGGGTCCTGTGGCAGATACCCGATCTCGCCAGTACGGTCGATGCGACCTCCCGCCGGCTGCAGCTCTCCCGCAAGTGTTTTTGTCAGCGTGGTCTTGCCGGCGCCATTGCGTCCGACCAGGCCAATTTTGTCTCCGCGATCAACTCGGAACGAGACCTCGTCCATCAGGAGGCGTGCGCCCACGCGCAGCTCAAGATCGTGCACAGAGAGCACAGGAGTAGTCCAATTCTTTTGGAGGGGAGGGATGCGGTCCAACAGCGCACCAGCCAGCTAGTCTACTTCGTGTGGCCGGGCTGTCCGGTTCCGTCCCCCCGAACTACCCAAGGAGCCCGCTTGAGCAACCTGACCCTTGCCCTCGGCAAACCCACGCTTGCCGACCGCATCTTTAGCCGCAGTATCGCCGTCGACGCCGTGCTGATCGCTGCGGGAGCTGCGCTCACCGCTGTTGCGGCGCAAATCGCCGTGCCACTGTGGCCCGTACCCATCACCGGTCAGACGCTGGCGGTGCTCCTGGTGGGAGTGACCCTCGGTGCGGTTCGGGGCGGTATTTCCATGGTGCTGTATGCAGCGCTGGGAATCATCGGCCTGCCCGTGTTCAGCGAGTCATCGTCAGGGTGGAGCGTCGTGGCTGGCCCTACAGGCGGCTACATTATCGGATTCATCTTCAGCGCAATCCTGACCGGATGGCTGGCCCAGCGTGAGTGGGATCGAAAACTGTTGCGGGCATTCGTGGCGTTCCTCATCGGATCTGTCGTCACTTTCGCCTTCGGTCTGCCGTGGCTCGCCACGTTCCTCGGAGCGGTCGGCGCGCCCAACGACCTGCAGTCAGTGCTGCAGGCGGGGTTGTACCCCTTCATCCTCGGCGGGGTAATCAAGTCGATACTGGGGGCGGGGATCATCACCCTCGCGTGGGTGGCCGTCGGCCGTCGCGACCGGAAGGCGCAGCCCTGACATGCCCGTCCTCATTTCGACATGAACTGCAACCACAGCAGATTCTGTCGATTTGTGCCTGATGTCGCCCGGATTGGGAAGCGCAATGCTCCTCAATCCGGGTGCGAGCGCGTAGCCATAGGGAGAAACGCCCGGCCCTCAAGGGTTATCTGTACTGCGTGACGCTGAATCAGATGGAGAAGCCGAGCGCCCGCATCATGTCACGCCCGTCATCGGTGATCTTGTCGGCTCCCCATGGCGGCATCCACACCCAGTTGATGCGGAACGCGTCAACGATGCCGTCCAATGACTGGGCGATCTGTTCCTCGATGATGTCGGTGAGCGGGCAGCCGGCGGAGGTCAGGGTCATGCTGATGATCAGGGCATTGCTGTCCTGATCCCAGCTCAGGTCATAGATCAGACCGAGGTCGACAATATTGACCCCGAGCTCGGGGTCCATGACATCCTTCAGGCCTTCTTCGACCTGGTCGAATAGTGCGGGCGCTAGTGCGGTCGACATAGGCCTAGATTACGCTCGCGTCGGTGAGAAAGCGATCATAGCCCTCGTTTTCAAGCCGCTCAGCGAGCTCGGGGCCGCCCTCCTCCGCGACGCGACCATCGACGAAGACGTGCACGTAGTCTGGCGTGATGTAGCGCAGGATTCGGGTGTAGTGGGTGATGAGCAGCACGCCGAGGTTGTTGGCCTCTTTGGCGCGGTTGACGCCCTCGGACACGATCTTCAACGCATCGACGTCGAGCCCTGAATCGGTCTCATCGAGAATGGCGAATTTCGGCTTGAGCAGCTCGAGCTGGAGGATTTCGTGGCGTTTCTTTTCCCCGCCCGAAAAACCTTCGTTGACGTTGCGCTCGGAGAAGGTTTTATCCATGCGCAGGCCCTTCATGGCTTCGTTGACTTCCTTGATCCAGGGCCGCAATGCCGGTGCTTCACCGTTGAGGGCAGTCTTCGCGGTGCGCAGGAAGTCGGCCATCCGCACCCCGGGGATTTCAACCGGGTACTGCATCGCGAGGAACAGGCCGGCTCGGGCGCGCGCATCGACGCTCATGGTGAGCACCTCGACGCCGTCAAGCAGGACTGAGCCACTCTCGACGTGATACTTGGGATGCCCGGCAATGGAATACGCGAGCGTCGACTTGCCCGATCCGTTCGGCCCCATGATGGCGTGAATCTCACCCTGCGCGATCGACAGGTCGACCCCGTTCAGGATCCGCTTGGTGCCCTGTTCTGTCTCGACGCTGACGTGGAGATCTTTGACTTCAAGTACTGACATTGTTCTATTTCCTTTAGTGCCGTGACCGTGCCGGGTCAGGAGGCCAGGGTTGAGTTGGCGGGGTCGATATAGACAACACCTGAGTCGTCGACTACCACGTCGAACACCGGCACCGGCTCATAGGCCGGGAGGTTGAGGGGTTTGCCGGTGGAGAGCGAAAATTGTGAGCCGTGCGCCCAGCACTCGATTGTCTCCTCTTCGACAAATCCTTCGGCCAGCGAGATGTCTCCGTGAGTGCAGGTATCGCCGATGGCATGCACGGCACCGCTCGAGTCTTTGACCACGACATTCGAGGTGACAACCAACACCACACGGAAGGACTTGTTCTCCTGGAGTTCTGCCGTGGTGCAGACGCGCTCGGCGCTCACGGGGTAACCACCCCGGTGAGCGAGAGTTCGGCTTCGATGGCAGAGTGCAGTCGGGCTTCCAGCTCGGGGTTGCCAATCTTCTGGACAATTTCGGAAAGAAAACCGATCACGACGAGGCGACGCGCCTCGGCTTCACTAATGCCACGAGCCTGAAGGTAGAAGAGCTGCTCGTCGTCGAAACGACCGGTCGCACTGGCGTGGCCAGCCCCCAGGATGTCTCCGGTTTCGATCTCCAGGTTCGGGATCGAGTCTGCCCTGGTGCCCTCGGTGAGCACGAGATTACGGTTCTGTTCGTAGCTGTCTGTGCCGGCAGCATCCGGACCGATAAGCACGTCGCCCACCCAGACCGCTCGGGCACCCTTGCCCTGCAGAGCTCCCTTGTAGTTGACGCGGCCTTTGGTGTTCGGGGCAACGTGATGGAGATAGACCCGTTGCTCGAAATGTTGGCCGGCGTCGGCGAAGTAGAGACCGTAGAGATCGCCATCCGAACCCTCTCCCGAGAGATGCACCGAGGGGTTCAGACGCACCACGGCGCCACTGAGCGAGATGACGATGTGCTTGAGCCGGGCGTCGCGCCCGACGGTCGCGAAATGACTCGAGAGGTGCTGGGCATCATCTGCCCATTCCTGCAGTGACACCACGGTCAG
>NZ_JANLVV010000325.1:0-5245 GCF_031364185.1 Salinibacterium sp.
TGGGCCAGCATTGCGCTGAGCCCAACCCGCCACCATCATGATCAGCACCACTGCACGACCCGTTCCCCTCACATCGTTACCCCCCAACGCTGACAAGGAATACCCGAACATGACCTCCCGCTTCCGGCCGAGGGCTATCGCCCTTGCCGGTGCTCTCGTCGCAGCCACCCTCTCAGGGTCGCTCATCGAGGCCCCACGGGCCTCCGCCGATGGTGTCGGGTTCGTCGTTCCCATCCTTACCATCTCACCGACGAGCGGAAACACGAACACCGACGCTATGTTCCTTTCCAGCATCGCAACGAACGTGGCAGCTCCTACCCGACTCACCCCGAATGCCATTGCGAGCCTCTCCGGCGGCACCTATATCTTTCAGGATGATGTGAATCGCGGCGCCATCGCGACCGTGCGCACAGTATCCACCCCACCCTCGTACGGCACGTTCGGCCTCAATGGCCAGCCAGGATTCGCAGACAGGTCGGCCGTCGCAGCCAACGATTACGTGAGCAGCCTCGAACTCGACTCGCCATCGCTTGGGCTTGCCACGGGCATCGTCGAACTGCGCTACTACTGGTCGGCGTCACCGATTGCACCCGACGTAGCCACCGATCCCTACGTCCAAATCGCCATCAACTGGAACGCGGCGACCGGCGCCTGGAGCGTACTCCCACCTCCCATCGACACCACGGTGTCGTTCACAGCCGGATCCTCCGGCTCGACTGTCACCCTCGACGCGGCCATCAAGGATTCCGCCACCGGCCTCGTCGACGCGACTGCGCAAGGAACGGTGACCTTGATCGAGAATGGGAGCGTCATCGTGGCAACGGTCGAGGTCGTCTCAGGCCACGCGGTGCTCGTGCTCACAGGCGTCCCGGACGGCCTGCATATCTATAGCGCCGACTACGAGACCTCGAACTTCTACACGCACGTCGGATCGTCCTCACGGCCCGCCTTCGTCTTCGTCACCGCGAACGTAGGGGAACCAGGCATTTCCACGAACGTCTCGGCGACGATCCTCGCGGGCGCCGGTGGTGGCGTGCTGACGTTGACTGGTGTGCCGACAACGGTCGCACTCGGCACCGCAACTCTCAATGCAGGAACGCTCAACGCCCGGGGAACCCTGAATGTTGTTGTCACCGATTCACGCCAGTTGGACTATCCGGGGTGGAGTCTCACCGGCCAGGTCGGCGATTTCATCTCGGCGGGCGCCACTCCGAAGGTTCTCTCAGGTAAGTACCTCGGCTGCACGACAGGCGTGGCCGGTGGTCGGTACTCCATCGGCACACAGGTGCTTCCGGCTCCGGCCTCGGTTGACGGTCTGAAAGCGGTCAGCTTGCTGGCAAGTGGCGTTCCCGAGGATATCGAGGTCAACAACGTTCTCGCTACGTTGCAGCTCAAGGCACCGAAGAACACCCCTGCCGGTAACTACTCGGCAGTGCTCACCCTGACCCTCATCTAGGCCCACGATGCTCCGGATGACATCCCCAAAACGACTGTCACCGTCCTGAATCCGTAGTTAATACTCCGTTCATATCCTGCTCGCTTCGCACTGATTGGCTAACCCGGATGTCCCGAATCACCACCCCCGTTTCTCTGCTCCTGGCCACGGTTTTAGCCCTCTCGCCATTGGCTGTTTCGGCGTTCGGATTTGCTCCGACCCCCACCGCCGTGGCGGCCGATGGCGACATCACGTGGAGCGTGGAGCCGGCCCCCACGGCTGAAGGGGGTCGCCGCACCTTCGACTACCAGACCGACCCCGGTACGCAGATCAATGACACCGTGCTCGTCACCAACCAGGGCACCACCCCCGCCGAGTTCCTGATCTACGCGACCGATGCACGGAACGAGCTCGAAACGGGGGCCTTCGGCCTGCTCAAACGCGAAGAGACGCCTATCGATGCTGGCGCCTGGATCAAGACCGATATCGACAAGATCACTCTCCAGCCCGGCACGGAGGCGAGCATTCCGTTCACCATTCTCGTTCCCTCAGACGCGACCCCCGGCGATCACGTCGGCGGCATCGTTGCGGCAGTCCTCACCACGGGTAATGAGGATGGCGCCGCCGTCGTGCTTGAACAGCGAGTCGGCGCGAGGGTCTACCTGACGGTGTCGGGCATCCCGGATGTCGGGGTCGAGACCAGCGGATTCGTCGCCGGTTTCACTGCGGAGTTGAACCCCTTCGCTCCGGGCACCATGTCGGTCACCTACGACGTGCGCAACACCGGAAACCTGCGCATGGACGTGAACCAAAAGGTACAGATCACCGGGCCGTTCAACATCCCGCTGGGGGAGTTCACCCCTGAGCCGATCTCAAACATCCTTCCGCGCCAGACCGTGCGGGTGACCTCGCAGGTGCCCGCCGTCGCCGCGCTGCTCCTGGCGTGGTCGTCAGTGACCCTGGTGCCCGGTGCGATCGGCACGGCGGGCACCCCCGTCGACGATGGCGCCGAAAATACCGGCTCCTCGCCCACTGCTCCCACCGAGACACCGGATGCGGCCGCAGCTCCCGCCATCGCAGACCCGGCCGCCGCGGCAGACCCCGCGGTCGCCGCCGCGGCAGACGCTCCCGTCGTCGAGACCCAGGAGTCGGTCGAGTTCGTGCCCGTGACATCCTCCGCGTTCTCGCTCGCTGTGTCGTGGACGCTGCTCGCCGTCATCGTCTTCCTTATCCTCGCGATCTTCCTGGTCTACCGCTACGTGACCGGCACCCGCGACCGCCTGTACGACGCGATCGACGAGGCCGCCGAAGCGGCGCGCAATGACGCGCTCGCCGGGGCGAGCGGAACCAGGGCGGGCACGGCATGAGGCGCCTCATTGCCGGCGCGGTTGCGGCGCTGATCATCACCGCCGGCGCGTCGTGGGCACTGCCGAGCACCGCGGCGAACGCCGCAGAGTGCCCGGTGACCAAAACGCTGCCGGTGACGGTCACCATCCCCGACATCGGCCAGTCCGGCCCCGGGGACACCGCGACGCCGGCGCCAACGCCGACGGCCTGCCCCACGGCTACCCCGACACCCGCCCCTTCCGCAAAGCCACCGGGTGGCGCGGCGCCGGGCGCTCCCGCCAGCGGCGGTTCCACGGCGGGCGGATCAACCTCAGGGTCCGGGGCAGCAATGCCCGCGGCCCCGGCGGGCCCCGCAGGCGAGGTGGTCGCCCCGACCCCGCCATCCACACCGACCGATGACGCAGCGAAACTGGACCTTGACCCCGAACGCCTCTCGGTTAAGGAGTGGATGATCGCCAAGGGCAATGGATACACCGCCGGCGAGAACGTGCAGTTCGTGCTCTACCCCGGCGCCGCGGTGATCGGCAGCTACCTCGCCGATGCGTCAGGCAATGTGACGGCGCGCTTCAGGATTCCGGATGAGACCCGGCTCGGATCGCATGTGCTGGAGGCCACGGGCTGGGCATCGACGCGGGTGTCGAACGGTAAGTTCACCGTGGTCTCGGTCACGGTCGCGGGGGCAGAAACTATTGCGCCGCTGTGGTGGGTCATCGTCCTGTGTGGTGCGCTGCTCTTCGGTCTCATCGTGATGGCCCTCTATTTCAGGCACAGCATCGCGCGCGCATTCCACGGTGGGGCAGACGCAGCCGGTACCGCCGCGGTGGGAAGCACACCGTGACCCTGGTCGCCGAACCCGAGGTCGATGCCGGTGTCGCGGTGGTGGCATCCACCCCGGCGAAAGCGCCGCAGCCGCGGAAGGCTCCACCGGCGAAGAAGCCGCCCAAGGGACTGCCGATCTGGCTGCGCAAGCGGCCGAACCGACCGCGCAACAGCCGGCCAGCGCCGACCCCGCGTGACATCCGCTGGTGGGTCGGAGTCATCTGGCTGCTGCTGTCTGCGCTTCTGCTGGGGTTCGTTACCCACGTCACCATCATCGGATCGCTGCAGCATTCGCGCGCGCAGTACGTCATGTACCAGCAGTTGCGCAGCGACCTGGCGCTGGCGATTACGCCCCTCGGGCAGCTTGATGTCGACGGCAAGCTCGTACCCAACGGCACGCCCCTGGGCCTCATCAGCGTTGACCGCCTCGGCATCAACGAGGTCTTCGTGCAGGGCACTGCTCCCTCCGACCTGACCAACGGTCCGGGTCACCGGCGCGACACCGTGCTGCCGGGCCAGGAGGGCACCAGCATCATTATGGGCAGACAGGCGACGTATGGTGGACCGTTCGGTTCGCTGAGCGCGCTGATTCCCGGGGATGAGATCACGGTCACCACCGGCCAGGGCAAGGCCAGCTACACGGTGTTCGGCGTGCGCAGGGAAGGCGACCTACTGCCCGAAGCACTCGCATCGGGGGAGGGGCGCCTCGAGTTGATCACCGCGAACGGGGTGCCGCTGGCCCCATCCGGAGCATTGCACATCGACGCCGCCCTCGAATCCGACGTCAACGAAACGCCATCGCCCGTGTTCACCAAAGAGGTGCTCGACCCGTCTGAGTTCGAGATGGGCGGCGACTCGACGGGGTGGTTCCCACTGCTGTTCTGGCTGCAATGGCTGACCGTGGCCGTCATCGCCCTGCGCTGGGTGCGGGGCCGTTGGGGCATGTGGCAAACGTGGATGATCGCCGTGCCTGTGGTGCTCGCCCTGGGGGCCGCGACCGCTGATGCCGCGATGACGCTCCTTCCCAACCTGCTCTAGCCCGACCCGAGGAAACGACATGGACGAACCGACGAAACCCGCCCGCACCGCCCCTGCTGCACGCACCACCAGCACAGTTGTGTCGAAGAAGCCGGTCGCGGCCCGGCCGAAGAGTGGCGCCACCCGCAAACCGGTGCCGTCGTCACAGAGGCCTGATGCCGCAAAGAAGCCCACGACGAAGACGGCTCCAGCCACAACTGTCGCCGCCATCGAGCCGGTTCAGGATGCGGTTCTGGCCCCGCCAGCGCCCGTCGATGACACCACGACTGCGGTGCCGACGATCACCGGGGTGATGAAGCGTCCCGAACTCCCGGAAACCCAGTGGCAGGGTGGCGAACTCGAGTCGGTGAGCCCCCCGATCATTCCAGACGCACCGCTGGCCGTCCTGCAGGCCAACGCGATCTCGGCCTGGTTTGGCGACCGAAAGGTGCTCGACCGCGTCGACCTGACGATGGAGGCGGGCAAAGTCACCGCGCTCATCGGCCCGTCCGGCTGTGGAAAGTCGACGTTCCTGCGCATCCTGAACCGGATGCACGAAATGATTCCGTCAGCCTCGCTCGCGGGCGAGGTGCTGCTCGACGGGGTCGACATCTACGACGCCAACCG
>NZ_JANLVV010000333.1:0-4258 GCF_031364185.1 Salinibacterium sp.
GCTGAGGTAGCCGAAGAGCAGCACTGCCAGCACCATGAGGACCAGCCATGCCCCCGCTGCGACACTGTTGCCGGCAAACGGGCCCGAAATCGACTGCCAGACTCTGCCCATCGCCACCAACACAAGAATGTGGCCAAGGTAAACCGAATACGACATGTCCCCCAAGATGGCGAGTCGGCGCAAGATGCCGATACTGCCGCGGTGCTCCCATGCGGTAAAGGCCGCGAGCAGCAACGCGAAACCGATGCCCATCGTCAGGGGCCGAGGCAGGCCAGCGCCGGCCGTGATGCTCTGCGGCGGCGTGCTGCCGAGCAGGATAATGATGGCGAGCCCGACCAACGCAAGAATGATCGCCACCGGGCGGCTTATCCGCCGGAAGATGAGTGCCGTTCCTCCTCCGAAGATGAACTCGAGCGCCATCGCGTTCGCGGGCACCTGCACGAACGGGTCTGCGGAAATCGGCCCGTTCCAGTTGACGACGACGAGGATGACGAACCAGACGGCCAATACGGGAATAAGCAGTCGCTCCGGGAGGAACAGGATCACCGTGAATACGATGTAGAACCAGAGTTCCAGTGTCAGCGTCCAGGCGACGAGCAGTATCGGCAATGTGTTGGACGGCAGCAGGAAGAACGAGGTGAATAGGTTTACCTGGTTGCCCTGCGAGGCATTGATCCACGTCGGGAAGAGTAGGAATATGGGCAACAACAAGAGGAAGTATGCCCAGTAGGTCGGATAGATCCGGAACGTCCGGTTCCACGCAAATTTTGCGACATTGCGAACCGAGCCGTGCTTGCCTCGGGTGGTGAGCACCATCACGAAGCCGCTGATGACGAAGAAAAGATCGACGCCGGCCTGGCCGCCATCGAAGAAACCGGGGAGAAGGCTCTCCCCGGAGAAGTACCTCGCCTCGGTGTCGAGCAAGTGGAACGCCACCACCGCCAGCGCAGCGAATCCTCGAGCGACCTGGATCGACTTGAGTTGTTTCGCTCCCGCGCGCACCGCCACCGGCTCTGACGTTCCATCGGTCATGAGCGCTTGCGCTTCTCCCGCACCCGCATATTGACGTTGATCGGGCTGCCATCGAATCCGAAGATTTCACGCAGGCGGCGGGTGATGAAGCGCCGGTACTGGGGGTCGAGGAACCCTGTCGTGAAGAGTACGAAGGTCGGTGGCCGCGACGCCGCCTGGGTGCCGAAGAGGATGCGGGGCTGCTTACCACCGCGTACGGGATGCGGGTGCTCCTGTGTGAGCTCCGCCAGCAACGCGTTGAACTTACCGGTCGGAATACGGGTATCCCAGGACTCGAGTGCGAGCTCGAGCGCGGGAACCAGTTTCTCGAGGTGACGCCCGGTCTTGGCGGAAATGTTGACGCGCGGCGCCCACGCCACGTGCGACAGGTCCTGCTCAATTTCGCGCTCCAGGTAGATGCGACGTTCGTCGTCCAGGAGATCCCACTTATTGTAGGCGAGCACCAGGGCTCGGCCCGATTCGAGCACGAGGTCGACGATCTTCAGGTCCTGCACGCTGATCGGCGCCGACACGTCAATGACGACGACAGCTACTTCGGCCTTCTCGAGCGCGGCCGACGTGCGCAGGGTGGCATAGAAGTCGGCCCCCTGGGCTAGGTTCACTCGGCGACGGATGCCGGCGGTGTCGACGAATCGCCAGAACTTCCCGCCCAGCTCGATCTGCTCGTCGACCGGGTCACGGGTGGTTCCTGCGAGTTCATTGACAACCACTCGCTCCTCCCCCGCGGTCTTGTTGAGCAGGCTCGACTTGCCCACGTTGGGCTTGCCCAGGATGGCGACGCGACGCGGGCCGCCCACCTCCTCCTTGGCGACGGCCGAGATCTTCGGGAGGATCGTCAGGACGTGGTCGAGCAGGTCGGCAACACCACGACCGTGTACGGCCGAGACGGGCCAGGGCTCCCCGAGTCCGAGTGACCAGAGCGCGGCGGCATCCGGTTCCTGGTGAACGTCATCGACTTTATTGCCGACCAAAATGACGGGCTTCTTCGTGGCGCGCAGCATACGAACGACATGCTCGTCAGTGGATGTCGCACCCACCGTGGCGTCGACGACGAACAGCACGGCGTCGGCGAGGTCGATGGCGATCTCGGCCTGCGCTGCCACGGAGGCGTTGATGCCCTTGGCATCCGGCTCCCAGCCGCCGGTATCGACGATGGTGAACTGGCGGTCCGCCCATTCTGCTTTGTAGTTGACGCGATCACGGGTGACGCCGGGAGTGTCCTGGACGACGGCTTCTCGGCGCCCGATGATGCGGTTCACGAGTGCCGACTTGCCGACGTTCGGGCGGCCGACGATAGCGAGCACCGGCAGCGCGGGCAGATAGACGATCGCGTCAGGGTCTTCGGTCGCCAGGTCGAGGATGCCCAAGTCGTCATCATCGAGGTCGTAGTCGGCGAGCCCCTGGCGCAGGGCGCTGGCGCGCTGCGCGGCCTCGTCGTCGTCGATCCCCCGAATTCGTTCGGCGAGCGCCTCGTCGAGGTCGGGGAAATCGTCTCTATCGGACGAATCGGTAAGCTCGGCCATGGGGGGGGTTCCTTAGGTGTTCTGCGTGCCGCGCGGGTCTGCACTGCGCACGAGACTCACGACAGCCTGCACGGTCTGGTCGAAGTCGAGATCGGTGGAATCGATGGTGGTCACACCATCTGCGGCGGTCATGAAGTCCACGACGCGCGAATCCTGCGCGTCCCGTGAGGCAAGCTCTCGTGCTGTGGTCGAGGCGTCGACCCCGGTGAGTTCAGCAGAACGCCTGCTCATTCTAGCTTCCTCGGATGCCGTCAGCAGAATCCGCACCCTCGCATCCGGCGCGACCACGGTGGTGATGTCTCGCCCCTCCACGATGATGCCGGCGGCGGGACTGCCCTCGATGACGCCGCGAAACAACTTCACCAGGTAGCGGCGCACCTCGGGCACTCGGGCGACACTGCTCACGATATGGGTCACTCGGGGTTCCCGAATGTCGTTCGTGACGGTCTCGGCACCGACCCGGACGAAGTAATCATCGGGATCAGTGCCGATCGAAAACTCGAAGCCTGGCAGGGAGTCAATGAGATCGTCGCCGCCGTAGGTGTCTATGCCGCGCTCGAGGCAGAACCACGCGAGTGCCCGGTATGCGGCTCCCGTGTCGAGGTAGTCGAAACCGAGCCGTGTGGCTGCCGCCCGCGACACGCTTGACTTACCACTGCCCGCTGGCCCGTCGACGGCCACCACCAGTGTCGTCATGCGAACGCCCCGGCGATCTTCCAGCCCCGGGCGGCCAGCTCGGTCGACAGCCGTTCCTCGACCTCGGGCAGCACAGAGATCTCGGCGAGTCCGATCTGCGCACCCGGTGAATGCTCGAGCCGCAGGTCCTCCATGTTCACTCCGGCCTGGCCGATTTCGGTGAGGAGCCTCGCCAGCTCACCCGGAGTGTCATCCACTTTGACGACGATCTGGCTGAAATGGCTGGCCTGGCCGTGCTTACCGGGGAGGCGAGCCACGCCGGCGTTGCCACCGGCGAGGGATTCGGCGATGGCGCGCCGGGATCCCGTCGCCGTTGGATTCTCGAGCGCCCAGACGATGGCGTCGAGGTCGTCCCTGAACGCCCTTAGAATCTCGGCCACAGGGCCGGCGTTGGCCCCCAGGATCTGCACCCACAGTTCCGGATCGCTCGACGCTATACGCGTGGTGTCTCGCAGCCCCTGGCCCGCGAGCGACACCGCGGAATCACCGGCGCCGCCTAACCTGCGGGCGAGCAGGGACGCCACTACCTGGGGGGCATGGGAGACCAGGGCAACGTTACGGTCGTGATCCTCTGCGCTCATCTCGATGGGGAGCGCGCCGAGGTCGAGGGCGAGCTGCTCGACCGGTGCCGCACGGCGGTAGCTGATATCGCGATGACCGGCGATCACCCAGGGGCGCCCGATGAAGAGGTCTGCCCGCGCCGAGATGGCACCGCCGCGCTCCCGCCCTGCCATGGGATGCGAGCCGATGTATCGCGAGAGGTCGACACCCAGCGCACGCAACTCCTCGAGCGGTGCGACCTTGACACTCGCGACATCCGTCACCAGCGCCTGCGGATGTGCCCGAAGCTCCGCCGCGACAACCCTGGCCACGACGTCCGGCGGCACACAGACGACGACGAGCTCGGGCAGCTCCCCCGGTCGGCCGGGTCGCCCTGCGCCATAGTCGACGGCCAGTTCGAGCGCGGAGGGCGACACGTCATCCAGCGCGACATCCACGCCGCGTTC
>NZ_JANLVV010000361.1:0-9198 GCF_031364185.1 Salinibacterium sp.
AGGGCCACGAGCAGCAAGGGCACCACCAGAGCACCGGGGTTGAAGGACTCCACGAGACCGCGTATGCCCTCGTAGAACCTACCGTCGTCGGTCCAGGCGCGGTCAATTGACGTGAGGATGACAGTCACGACCCCGACGACGGCAAGCAGTGCGAGCGGAATCCACAGCAGGCTGAAGCCCAGGTTGAGCAGGAGGAATCCGACGATTCCCGCGGTGCGTGCCCCCGATTTCTGACGGGGCTCTAGTGGCGGCTTGGGCACCCGCGGCACCATCAGCCGGGTTTGGTAGTTCGGATCGGTCACGGGTGTGCTCTTCTCTGTCTCTTGGGGAATTAGCGCGGTCACGATACCAGTGCGGTGAGATATCACACCAGTATGTGGCTACCTAGTCGGGCAGCGTCTGAAATTCGCTGGTGAGGTTTGGTCACCGCGACCGAAACGGCCCTCGCCGTAGGTCGGGCCCGTCTTGCGTGCGCCGCCCGCCTCCCTCGCGGCTTCTGCGCACCTTTGGGACAAGTGCGTACGCGCGCCACACCGCAGTCGCCCCGAAACAGCGCAGACGATGAGCGGATGACGACTTCTCCAACGAACTACCGGCGCAGGACGCTAGTCGGGCAGCTGCACCTTGCTGCCCACCTCATAGGTACGCTGCGATAGTTCGGACCGCAGATAGTCGTCGGCGAGCGCCTTGACGATGAGATACCGCTTCTGGGGGCTCGCCTCGAAGAGCAGCCTGCGCTCACTTCCAGTGCCCGTAGTGGCAATCGGCACATGAGGGTTGCGGTCGAGAAACGCCAGGATCCGGTCGGTGGTGAGCAGCGCCGCATACTCCAGCTCGTTATCCAGGATGCGCGACAGCTGGGCCATTTTCGCCACCATCGCGGGATCGGTGGCGACCGCCGCCGCCAGCTCATCTGCGCCCTCGATGGCGAGCTTCGAGGTAGCTCTCGCGAACGTCCTGGTGGCCATCGCGCGGGCTCGCTGCGTCGAGCCGAGTGAGCGCTGCAGGGTGGTGATCGAGGTGACGAACACGTGATCCCCGAACACGAGGGCGTCAAACCCCGGCTCGTAGTACACGACCTCGGTGTCGATCCGCTCGAAAATCCCGCCCCGAGGCACCAGAATCCGGATGCCGCGTGGCCGACGGGTGGCGATCCCCGGGCCCTTGAGGCGGTACGCGGTGAGCCCCAGGGTGGGGGATTTCCATGCACGATGCACGGTGGCGACCACGTGCGAGTTGAGCGGGTCATCCTTTGTTGAAACAGGCGGAGTTGAAGCAGGCCCAGTCGAAACAGGCGGAGTTGAAGCAGGCGGAGTTGAATCGAGCGGTGCGGCCTGCAGCGCCGAGTGAAGGCGACCGAGTTCGGGAACCTCGCCCAACTCGTCGACCAGGGCCTGGTTGGAGGCGAGCTGGTACGACGGGTCGTACGCGAGCCACTGCTTCGCGAGAATCGCTTCGGCGTAAGAGAGGACGTCGGCCGCGACCTCCATCGTGGTCTGCTGGTCGAAGGTAATCGCACGAGGCGCACTGTCGCTGAGCGACCGCCCCCTGACGAGGAAGTTGCTGGCCGCGGCATCCACCTGGATTGCATGAATCGCCGCGGTGAGCTCGACCCGAAGTGTCTCGAGCGAGGTGGCCTCAACCGAGTTGGTCTCAAGATCTGCGGTGCGGGCGGGCCCGCTGCTGCTATCGGCGCGGGTATCGGTCATCGTCTACTCCCCAGTTCGATGTAGGTGTTGGGCGCTATCAGTTGGCCATTGATGACACCGCCGGCACCGAGGCCCCGGCGGCGGGTGAGCACTGCGACGGTAACGCCGGTGGCGTCGTCGACCACCTGGTACAGCCGAAAGCCGCAGCACGCGAGCAGAGGATTCAGGTAGAACAACTCGGCGCCCACATAGACGACCATCAGGAGCACCAGCATGATCGCCATCGCCACCAGCCGCGGCAAGTCGACTGCGAACAGCGCGATCGCGATGGGCGCAAGGTACGAGGCGACGAGAGCTATCGTGTCGATGTCTCGCGGTGCCGCCGCGCGCGCGAAAATCCGCTCGGGAGGAAGGGTACCGGTCGCCCGCAACACCAGCCCCAGAAGCAGTATGGGTAGGGCGAGCACCACGGCGAGGATGATGTTAAGCCCGACCCCCGGGAGCGGTTGCACCAGGAGGGCGAGGGCAACAAGGAGCGGGCTGAACGCCGAAGCGAGCAGACCTATCCCAATGGCGGTAACTCTCATCCCTCCGAGGGTATGCGCCCGCGGAGACATTGGCGAGCGGTGAGTCGCTCAGGCGTGAGAGTCGGGCACCGGAGCATCCGGAATCCGAACATCACGCAGGCCGCAACCCAGGCGACGCAGGAAGCCGTCGATCTGACTCATCATCCGGATGCTTTCGGTGGATGTCGCGTCAGCAATCGCTGCTCGATACACATCCGAGATGCGAGCGATGATTTGCCCACCGATGGGCGTGAGTTGGAGCAGGACGCTGCGACGGTCATCTGGATGGGGCACCCGCTCCATCAGCCGCGATGCGACCAAGCGATCCGTGACGGCCGTGACGGCGCCATTGGTCAACTCGAGCGACTGCGCGAGTGCTTTCGGTGTCAGCTGTCGAAACTCCCCCACCCGCGCGATGGCGCGAAACTCGGTGCGGCTCAACCCCTCCGACTCGGCGATGCGGTGTCGAAGGTGCTCGACTCCCTGAACGAGCGTCGAGACTGCCCCGGCAAGCTCCAGTGCCGAATCCGACAGGATCCCGCTGTCGACCGGCTGTGATTCGCTCATTACTGCCCCCGTGTCAGCCAACTAAGGCGCCCCCCAAGAGTACGGGGCCAATGGCCGCACCCGCGCCCCCAAAAATGGGTACATCGTTCGATTTTTGAACGACATTAGCACCACGACTCAGCGCCGCCGAGAGAGCGTCACTGTGAACTTGGGCGTTCGCTCGACCTGGCTCGTCGGCCCGACGGTCCGCTCGAGAGTGGGCCGGTAGTCCAGGTGCGAGTTGAACACGGTCCACAGCTCGCCGCCGGGCCGGAGCATCCGCGATGCTGCCTCGAACAGTTTCGTCGAAACTCCCGAATGCACGGCAGCCCCGGTGTGAAACGGCGGGTTCAACAGCACGAGGTCAACGCTACGATCCGCCACCCTGGAGCCCGCGTCATCCCGAGTCACCATCACGTCGAGGTCGTTCGCCCGCATCGTCAGAGTCGTGGATGCCACGGCAGCAGCCGACTCGTCTGTGGCCAGCACCCGTGCCTCGGTACCCCCCGCAGCAGCCTGCCGCGCGAGGGAGGCCGCCAGGAGCCCCGTGCCGCAGCCCAGATCGACGGCCGACTGGAACGAACCGACACGGTCGAGCACCCCGAGCAGCGCGCGGGTGCCGATGTCGACCGAAGTTCCGGCGAAGACGCCGCCGGTCGCGACTACCCACAGCCCGAGGTCGGCGTGGAACTTTCGTCGTGGCTCAACGAACGGCCCCGCAAGCGGCTGGCGGGCGACGAGGCACCGCGATTTTTGGCGGGCGTGAGTGACATCCACTCGACCAAAGTGCCGCCCAAGCACCTCGTTCATCGTGACCGTCATGTGCTTGATGCGCCCGCCAGCGATCACGACAACGCCGGGGGAAGCGTGCGCCGCGATGAGAGCCGCGATCTCGTCGAGTGCGTCAAGCGAGCGGGGCAGCCTGAGAAGCACCAGAGTTGCGCCGTCGAGGAGCGCCGCCTCCAGCGGAAGCGAACGGAAGTCACCGTCACCATTGGCGGCGAGCGCACGTTCGGCCGAAAGGCGATCCTGGTGCACGCGAACGCTGACCGCCCCGCGGTCAAGAGCTCCCAGCGTGAGCGCACCGTAATCGTCGCCAATTACTGTCACCTCGGCACCGGGCAGCAGGGCGCCTGCCTCGTTGAGAATCAGAGTGTCTGCCGCATCCCATGCCCGAAGCTCTGGGGCTTCGAAGTCGGGCCAGCGGCGCAGGTCGTCGAAGCTGAACGCGCTCACTCCGAGCGCTGCCCAAGCTGACGCCACACGACCACCGCATTGGAGCGCTTCGACCGCTCACCCGCACGCAACGACACCACATCGCCCTCCGCGCCCGCGGCAAACACCCGCCGACCCGGACGTGCGAGCATCTCGTTCGCAAGTGCGTGCTCAAGTTCGCGCACGCGGGCACCCAGCTCTGTCACCTGGTTCTCCAGTTCCAGGATGCGCCTGATGCCCTCGAGATTCAGCCCCTGCGCGCTCAGAGCGGCGATCTCGCGCAACTGCACCACGTCGCGCATCGAGTAGCGGCGCGACTGCCCCGCGGTGCGAGTGGGACTCACCAGCCCGATGCGGTCGTACTGCCGCAACGTCTGCGGATGCATCCCCGCAAGCTCAGCGGCGATGGCGATCGCAAACAGCGGCGAGAACTCGTCCATCAGGGGTCACTCATCATCCGACGGCAGTCAGGCCGACGCGGCCTTCTCGAGCAGCTCGTCACGCGGGTTCTCGGTCGGCATGGCGGCCGCGAACGCTTCGAGATGCTTGAGCGCGTCATCCGTCAACTTACCCGGAACTGCCACCATGATCTCGGCGAGCAAATCGCCGGTGCCCTTAGTGGATGCCACTCCCCGCTCTTTCACGCGCAGGATCCGGCCGCTCGGGGTGCCTGCCGCGACCCGCAGTTTCACGGGATCACCGCCCAGCGTCGGCACCTCGATCGTCGACCCGAGCGTCGCCTCCACGAAGGTGACAGGCACAACCACGCGCAGGTTGAGCCCGTCGCGCTCGAATACCGGATGCTTGCGCACCGAGATCGAGAGCACGAGGTCACCGGCGGCGCCCCCGTCAGCACTCTGTTCGCCCTTGCCCTTGAGGCGGATCTTCTGCCCATCGCTGACCCCGGCAGGGATCTTGACGTTGATGGCTCTCGCACCGGCAGGCTGCAGTTTGATCGTCTCGCCCCGAATTGCCGTCACGAAGTCGAGGGTCGTGCTGGCGGTGAGGTCGCGACCCCTGGTCGGGCCGCCCGCCCCGCGGAATCCGCCGCTGGTCGAACCAAAACCGCCACCACCGAACATTCCGCCCAGAAGATCTTCGAAAGAGGCGCTGGACTGGGGTCCGCCCGCCTGAGAGCGTGGGCGCTGTTGCTGTCCGAACATTCCGCCGAACACGTCCTCGAATCCACCACCCTGCTGGCCACCCGCCGAGAAGCGGGCGCCCGAGCCCATCGCGCGAATCTGGTCGTACTCCTTACGTAGTTCCGGATCGGAGAGCACCGAATGTGCTTCGCTGATCTCCTTGAACTTCGCCTCGGCCTTCGCATTACCCGGGTTTGAATCCGGATGATGCTGCCGCGCGAGTTTGCGATAGGTCTTCTTCAGATCCGCCGGAGTAATGGTCTTGGGAACGCCGAGAACCGCATAGAAATCCTTATCAAACCAGTCCTGGCTCGCCATCGTGTCGCTCCTGCCTGCGTTGCCGCAACACTTATTCTGCCGGAACGAAGACGGCGACCTTAGCCGGGCGAACCAGCCTGTCACCGAGCACGTAGCCCGCCGAAATCACCTCGGCAATGGTGTTGACGGTCACCTCGGGGTTGGGCAGCTGCACGACGGCCTCGTGGAAGGCCGGGTCGAAAAGCTCGCCCTTCTCGCCAACCTCCCTCAGGCCATACTTCTCAAATGACGCGCGCAGCTTTTGGGCCACAATCGTCAACGGCGCACCCTCGACCAGGTCACCATGCGCTTCCGCGAGCGCCAGATCATCGAGCGCAGGCAGGAACGAACGTATGACCTCGGCGATGACGGCCTCTCGGTTGGCGGCGCGGTCACGCTCCACACGAGTGCGGAAATTGACCAGCTCCGCCTGCGCCCGCTTCATGTCCGAGCGCATCTCGGCGACGAGATCGGTCGCCGCCTGGTCGAGCAGCGCCTGGTCGTCGGGCGACAGTGCATCCTCGCCACCGGTTGCGCCAGGTTTGCCCCTGCCCGACTTAGCCGCCGCCGGGGCGGATGCCCGTGCCGATTCAGAGGCATCCCCCCTGGCAGCGCCGTCTCGACCAGCGCCGTCCCGATCAGCTGCGTCGCGAACATCACCGGTCTCGGGGTCGACCCGCCGCTTATCGCGGATTCTGGGCTCGTCCGCCCGTCTGGATTCGTCCGGATCCCGGGGCTCTTCAGGGTGGGCGTCGTTGTTCTTCTTGTTCGCCATCGCTACTTCTTGGGCTTCGAGGATGGCTTCGACTCGGAACCCGTCGAAGGCTCCTCATCGTCTACGACCTCGGCATCGACGATGTCTTCGTCGCTGCCCTCGGCCGCGGGCTCCTGCGTGCCCTCGCCGTCGGCGCTTCCATCGGCCGAGCCATCCTGCGAGGCGCTGTAGATGGCCTGTCCGAGCTTCTGCTGGCTCTCGCTCAGGGCGTCGAATGCGGTCTTGACGGCCGCCTCATCGTCGCCTGCGAGCGCCGTCTTGAGCGCATCCACATCGGCCTGTACTTCGCTCTTCACGTCGTCGGGGAGCTTGTCCTCATTCTCTTTGATGAGCTTATCGGTCGAGTAAGCAAGCTGCTCGGCGGTATTGCGAACCTCGGCAGTCTCGCGACGGGCCTTATCTTCGGCCGCGTGCTCTTCGCCCTCGCGAACCATGCGCTCGATGTCATCCTTCGACAGCGACGAGCCGCCGGTGATGGTCATCGACTGCTCCTTGCCGGTGCCCTTGTCCTTGGCGGACACGTGCACGATGCCGTTGGCGTCGATGTCGAACGTGACCTCGACCTGCGGGATGCCCCGGGGCGCCGGTGCGATTCCCTGCAGCTCGAACGTACCCAGGTTCTTGTTATCGCGGGTGAACTCACGCTCGCCCTGGAACACCTGGATGGCCACGGACGGCTGATTGTCGTCGGCGGTGGTGAACGTCTCACTGCGCTTGGTCGGGATCGCGGTGTTGCGGTCGATGAGCTTCGTCATGATGCCGCCCTTGGTCTCGATACCGAGGCTCAGGGGCGTGACATCGATCAGCAGCACGTCTTTGCGCTCGCCCTTCAGCACGCCGGCCTGGAGCGCTGCTCCGACGGCGACGACCTCATCCGGGTTGACGCCCTTATTGGGCTCCTTGCCTCCGGTCAGCTTCTTGACGAGTTCGACGACGGCCGGCATGCGAGTGGATCCACCGACGAGCACGACGTGTGCGACATCCGCAAGCTTCACGCCGGCCTCTTTGATGACATCGTTGAACGGCTTGCGGGTGCGCTCGAGCAGGTCTGCCGTGAGTTCCTCGAACTTGGCGCGGGTGAGCGATTCGTCGAGGTTGGCCGGGCCGTTCTCCGTGAGAGAGAGGTAGGGCAACTGGATCGTGGTGCTGGTCTGGCTCGACAGTTCCTTCTTGGCCTGCTCGGCGGCCTCCTTGAGGCGCTGCTTGGCGATCTTGTCTTTGGAGACGTCGACACCGGTCGAATCCTTGAAGCGCTGGATCAGGTAGTCGACGACCCGCTGGTCCCAGTCGTCTCCACCGAGGCGATTGTCACCGGAGGTCGACTTGACCTGGATGGTCGAGAAGTCATCGTCTTTACCCACTTCGAGGAGTGAAACGTCGAAGGTTCCGCCACCGAGGTCGAAGACCAGGATGAGCTCGTCTTCCTTGCCCTTATCGAGCCCGTAAGCGAGGGCGGCAGCAGTCGGCTCATTGATGATCCGCAGCACGTTGAGGCCCGCGATTTCGCCTGCCTCCTTCGTGGCCTGGCGCTCCGCGTCGTTGAAGTATGCGGGGACGGTGACGACCGCGTCGGTGACGGGCTCGCCCAGGTACTGCTCGGCGTCGCGCTTCAGTTTTGCAAGAATACGTGCCGAAATCTCCTGGGCGGTGTACTTCTTGGAGTCGATGTCCTGCTTCCAGTCCGTGCCCATATGGCGTTTGACTGACGCGATCGTGCGATCGACGTTCGTGACGGCCTGGCGCTTGGCGGTCTCGCCGACCAGCACCTCCCCGTCCTTGGTGAAGGCCACAACCGATGGGGTCGTGCGGAAACCTTCTGCGTTGGCGATGACGGTGGGTTCTCCACCCTCGAGGACGGCCACGACAGAGTTCGTGGTTCCGAGGTCGATTCCTACTGCTCGAGCCATGTGCTCTTACTCCCTATTTATTTCGTCCACAGATATTTATTTCATCCACAGATGCTTGGTGCCGAATGCAGCAACTTGAGCCGCGCTGTGTCAAGTTTGATGCAGTGGATGACCCGTGTCAAGTTCGTTAGCTGAAACTTGAGTGTAAGTGACTCAAGTCTTGACCCCAGCGTCTTCACCCCAGCGCCATCACCTCAGCGCCTTCACCTCACCGGCGTGGCGCTAGCGCTGGACGACAACCCCACGCCGACGCCGTACGTAGACTCCGGCAATCACCAGCAGCCCGGCCGCGAGCAGCGATCCCGCGAGGTACAGCACTCCCACAGTGGCCAGGCCCGTCAGGGCCAGGGACAGGGTGGTCAGTCCCTGAACGAACGACCGCACCCCACCAGCAGGCAGATTCACCGTAGACGTGGTGCCGGTCGACGGGCGGTAGCCCTGAGGCACAGAAGCGAGGTCGATGGTCGCCGTGTAGGTGCCTGGAGGCAACGTGCTCTTGCTCCAGGCACCCGTGGCGTCCGTCGTGACGATGATCGTGACCGGCCCGACGGGGCCGTTCCAGATAACGACAACTCGAGCGCCAGAAATCCCGCGATCACCAGGATCGCGAACGCCGTTACCGTTGACATCGTCGAACACGACCCCGTTTAGCGCAGCGTTTCCGACAACGACGAAGTCGACATCCAACCGGGTACCCCCGCTGCTGAGCGTCGCAACGGCGCTGGATGCGCTACCCCCATCCAGGTCAGACGCCGGTACGTACCCCGCGGGCAGTGTGGTGGGGTCATAGGAGACCACCACATCTCCGGCCGGAAGTCCGAGCGCGCGGTAGCGGCCCGAGGAATCGGTCGTGGTGACGACCACGATGTCATCCGGCGTTCCCTGGATGCCATCGGCGCCGGAGGAACGGACGGTAACCACGACACCGGCCAGCCCGGGCTCGTTGCCGGTCTGCGTGCCATCGGCGTCGACATCCAGCCACAGAAGATCTCCGACGCCCGCAGTACCGCGATATCCGAAGTCCTGGTCGAGGTTGGTCGCGCCACCGGCGAGGCTGAGCCGCGAGGCGCCATCCGCACCGCCGTCGGGATCAAAGGTGGG
>NZ_JANLVV010000368.1:0-6584 GCF_031364185.1 Salinibacterium sp.
GGAGGACTTCCCCGGCACCGGCAAGACGTCGTTCGCCCGCGCAATCGCCCAGAGCGTTGACGGCACGAGCAACCGGATCCAGTTCACCCCCGACCTGCTGCCCGGCGACATCACCGGGGTGAGCATCTACAACCAGTCCTCGAGCGAGTTCGAGTTCCACCCCGGACCGATCTTCTCGAACATCGTCCTCGCCGACGAGATCAACCGGGCCAGCCCGAAGACGCAGTCGGCCCTGCTCGAGGTAATGGAGGAGGCGCAGGTCACTGTAGACGGGGTGACCCACCCGGTCGGCGCACCATTCATGGTCATCGCGACCCAGAACCCTATTGAGCAGGCCGGCACCTATCGCCTGCCAGAAGCCCAGCTCGATCGGTTCATCATGAAGGCATCCATTGGATACCCGGACCACGCGTCGACGCTGCGCATTCTTGAGGGAGCCGGGATCAAAGCACATGAGGCGACGGTTCCCGCGATCGTGACCGCCGATGTTGTCGCCGAGATGGCTCAGCTCGCGCGGAAAGTGCATGTTGACCCCACGATCAACGACTACGTGGGTCGCCTCGTCGAAGCGACCCGCACCGCCACCGAGGTGCGACTGGGAGCGAGCGTGCGTGGCGCACTTGCTCTCGTTCGCACGGCGAAGACCCTGGCTGCGGCCAGCGGTCGTCACTATGTGATTCCGGATGACGTGAAGGCTCTGGCCGAACCCGTCCTGGCCCACCGGCTCGTCATCGACCCGGAGGCCGAGTTCGACGGCGTCACAGCCCCGAGCATTATGAGCCAGATCCTGATCGAGACCCCACCACCCAGCGAGCGGCAATCCGTGTAATGGCGGCCACCACCTCGGGGTCACACAGCACACCTCCCACTCGGGTGACCGGTTCGTCGCTGCGGTCGAACACCTCAGCCGTTTCGGCACGGTTCGACTCACAGTTCACCACGGGCACCAGGGGTCTTACTAATGCGCGCACTCGCATTGTTGGCGAGCGAACGGGGGCTCTCGCCGATGCGGTCATTGCGACCGTTCGGTTCGCCCGCGCGATTGGCCTGGTGGTGCGTCGGGTCGTCGCCAGGATAGCGACAGTGGTCACCCCCCTCGGATGGTCGATCGTCACGCTCATTCCGCTCTCCCTCGGGTTCGGGTATGTCCTGGGCTGGATTGAGCTCGTGGTCGTCGGCCTTGCGGCAATCGCGCTCGTCGTCATCGCGGTGATTTATCTCATCGGCAGAAGTAGCATCCACATCGGGCTCAGCATTCCGCACAGCAGGGTTGTCGCCGGGGAGCGTGCCGTCGGGGAGGTAGTCATCTCAAATATCGGGCGCAGGCGCACCCTGGGCGTGACGGTGGAGATACCCGTGGGCGCAGGCCTCGCCGAAGTCGCGCTACCCGGCCTGCGTAAGGGTAGCCAGTTCACTCACGACTTTGTGGTTCCGACGGCACGCCGCGGCGTTATCCCTGTCGGTCCCGTGCGCACGGTGAGGGCGGACCCGGTCGGTATCGTGCGTAGGGAACTGGTCTGGACGGGAGTGCAGGAACTTTTTGTGCACCCTCACACCGTGGGAATTCCGAGCATGAGCACAGGGTTTATCAGGGATCTCGAAGGCAACCCCACTCGCGAACTCACGAACAATGACGTCTCATTTCACGCCCTCCGCGAGTACATGCCCGGGGACGAGCGCCGAAACATCCACTGGAAATCGACGGCGAGGACCGGCACGTACATGGTGCGCCAGTTCGAGGAGACTCGCAGGAGTCACCTGGTCATTGCTCTGAGCCTTGCCAGTTCCGACTACGCCACCGATGACGAATTTGAGCTGGCAGTGAGCGTCACTGGCTCGCTCGGTATCCGGGCAATCCGGGACACACGCACGGTGACGGTAGTGGCCAGTGAAGACACCCCGGAGTTTGCCAAACGCAAAGTATTCGCCGTCCGCTTGCTCTCCACGCTCACGCGCTCCCGACTCCTTGACGACCTCGCAGTGGTCGAACTCACCGAATCTGCTCTTGCTATCACCGATGTCGCCCGCGTCACGGGGGAGCAGGCGAGCGGCGTATCTGTGGCGTTCCTGGTGTGTGGCTCGACGGTGTCACCGCAGGCCCTGCGCGCCGCCTCTACCAAATTTCCTGTGGGTGTCGAGGTCGTCGCCGTTGTGTGCGATCCCGACAGCGCGCCAGGGCTTCGCCGCGTCGCCGGGCTGAGCGTGCTGACCATCGGGTACCTGGACGATCTCAAGCAGTCCCTCGCTCGGGCGGCAGCAGCATGAGCCGACAAAAGACCACCACTCGAGCCAGGTCGGCGGTGACGCCGTTGTTCCTCGTCGTGAACACGTCCATGTTTTGGCTCTGCACCATGGTCGCGGCGTCGGCGCTGTGGCCGATTTACCGCAGCACGGCACTCATCACCCTGGTGGCCGTCGCGCTCGGGGCGGGGTCCATCGTGGCGATTGCGGGTGCATACCTGCGATTGGCGTCGCCGCTGGTCATGATGCTGGCGATTGCGACCTTTCTGTTGATCGGTGTTCCGCTGGCGGTGCCGTCCAAGACCCAGTCTGGAGTGCTCCCCACCCTCGACGGTGTGCTCGACCTGGTGACCGGGGCGGCCCTCGGCTGGAAGCAACTTCTGACGATCACCCTCCCAGTGGGTGAGTATCAGGCCCTGCTCGTGCCAGCGCTCGTGCTCGTTCTCGGCAGCACGGTTATCGGTCTGAGCGTGGCGTTGAGGGCGAGGCGGGGAGAGTTGGCGGTGCTGGCGCCGATCATCCTGTTTCTGGTGGCCACGGCGTTCGGCCCCAGGTACCCCGATCGCCCGCTGGTGACGCCCATCGCGCTCCTTGTCGCCGTCCTGCTGTGGTTGGTGTGGTTCCGCTGGTACCGCAGACGGATGGCCATTCGGTCGCTGGTTGTGACCTCTGCGGATGCACCCCATCGCCCTCCCGAGTCGGGCTTCGCAGGGCTGCGCACGGCCATCAGCGCGGCCGTGATCATGGCTGTCGCATCGAGTGCCGCCGTCGCGGCGGCAGCGGTGATCCCTCCGACATCGTCTCGAACGGTATTGCGGACGGCGATCGTGCAGCCGTTCGACCCGAGGGATTATGTCAGCCCCCTCTCCGGATTTCGCCGGTATTGGAAGCCAGCAATCGTTGATTCAACCCTGTTCCAGGTGACGGGGTTGCCCGAGGGTGGGCGTATCAGGCTGGCTGCGCTCGACACCTACGACGGTGTTGTGTACTCGGTCGGAAGCGATACCGTCACGAGCCTGTCTGGATCCTTCACGCGGGTGCCCGCCGCCTATGACCAGTCAGGTGTTGATGGTTCTTCGCAGTCCCTGCAGGTCATCATCGACGACTATTCGGGTGTGTGGATGCCTACTATCGGCCAGTTCGAGTCGGTCAAGTTCACCGGCAGCGACTCCAGTAGGCTTCGCGACGAGTTCTACTACAACAACGTTTCCGGCACGGCCGCGGTGCTGGGTGGGCTGTCTAAGGGAGATGCGTATTCGATCACCGCGGTTCTTCCGACCCAGCCTCCGGAGGCCGAGTTGGCCGCCCTCGAGCCAGGATCGGCATCCATACCCACTGCGCGCAACATCCCTGATGAGCTCACCGCGCGCCTCGATGAATACACAGACGGCGTAACGGGGGCGGGGGCGAGGCTCGCGGCAGCGCTCGACGGTCTGAAGGCCGACGGCTACATCAGCCACGGTATCGACATCGATCAGCCCCCCAGCCGCTCTGGCCACGCCGCCGATCGCATTTCGCAGCTGTTCACCGACCCCAGGATGATCGGCGATGCCGAGCAGTATGCGGTCGCCGCAGCACTGATGGCAACCGATATCGGCTTTCCGTCGAGGGTCGTGCTCGGATTCGTTCCGAGCGGAGAACTCGTGACCGGAAGCGACATCTCGGCATGGATCGAGGTCGACACCGCCCAGTTCGGATGGGTGACGATAGACCCGAACCCGGCGGTGCGCGACATCCCGGAAGAACTACCCCAGGAAAACGCTCGGGTCGCCCGTCCGCAGACAATTGTTCCCCCTCCCGTCCTCGAATCTGAGAGCGTCGACCGGCAGACGGCTCCAGACACTGAACAAGACCAGGCGCCTGACGTGAACCTCGTGCTGCAGGCCCTGCTGGCGGTGGCGAGAGTGCTCGGCTGGGTCGTTGCTGTTGGCGCGATCGTCCTCGCGCCATTCATGGTGGTGATCGCCGCGAAAGTTCGCAGGCGATGGCTGCGTCGGCGCGCATCCAGCCCCATTCAGCGCATAAGCGGGGGTTGGCGGGAGTTCGAAGACGCCGTGATCGACCACGGGCTCAACCCGGCGGCAGCCGCGACGCGCAGTGAGGTTGCGTCTATCGCCGGGGGAGCGAGATCCGAGGTTCTTGCGGCGATTGCCGACCGCGCCAACTTCGCTCCGGATGCGCCGTCAGCATCCGACGCAGACAATGTCTGGCGCGCGATCGATGAACTTCAGGCATCCCTCGACGATGGCCTGACCTGGTGGCAACGGCTCAGGGCGAGGATCTCCCTCCAATCACTCGGTGGATATAGTGTCAAGAACCTCTTCAAAAGATAGAAAGCGCGTGCCGTGACCTGCTCATATTGCGGTACCGATCTTCCTTCCGGGGCGATGTTCTGCGGGGAATGCGGACGATCTACCGGTGCACGCCCGGCACATCCGCGTCCTGATCGGCCCGTCGCCGGGTTGGCAGCAGAGCGTGGTTCTGACGCTAACGCACCGCTGCTCCCCGTGAACACCGGGGTCACCGTCCCGGACATTTCGGAGCCTGAGCCCGAAATTGCCATGGAATCCGAGCCCGAATCCGAGACCGAGCTCGAGACCGCAACCGACATCGAGCCAGCACCCGAATCCGACGCGATACAGGGCAGTGATCTTGAACCCGAGGTCATCGATCTCACAAGCGATGACGTCGTCTGCACCCAGTGCGGCCAGCGCTTCGAGGAATCAGATATCTTCTGCCCCGAATGTGGCTTCGTATGCGCCCGCCCCGTGTCAGCGCCGGGGCCGAACGACACCGTCGCGTACGATCCCTTTCCCTGGGGGCTGCCGCGGTCCACCGAGCGTGCGTCAGTGCATGTGCTTGTGCCCGCAGCACCCTCGGAAAGCGTCAGCGTCACCGAGGCGCCCGACCCGGCGCACCCGAGGCCCGCCACAGACATTCCGGCAGATCGCGAGGCCGCAGCCCCTCTCGAGAGCGCACATCCGGAGACGGCACCAGCGTCGGAGCTCGATTTCGTCGATGTGGAGAAGACCCGCATTCTCGGTCGCTCAGCTCGGGGCGAGCGTTTCGTCCTGCAGTTCAGCACAGGAGAAAGCGTCACAGTGTTCGGTTCCGGGATGGTCGGCCGTCATCCGGTATCAGAACCAGGAGAATTCTTTGACACCTTCGTCACGATCGTCGACCCCGGGAAGTCAGTCTCGAAGACCCATCTCGAGTTCGGCCAGGATGGCGGACATTTCTGGGTGACCGATCGATTCTCCGGTAACGGAACCGTAGCGCGCGAACCAGACTCTCAGCCCATACGATGCGATCCGGGTAAGCGGTATCGCATCGTCCGCGGTACGCGGGTCAACATCGGTGAACAGTTCTTCATCGTCAGTTGACCTGACCGTAGCTCTGGCCTGCGGTGTGACGCCGTCCTCTCCGCGTCGGAGCGTGAGGCGACGGGAAGTCCACTACCCGGCCGCCAGGTGGTCCCGACGCACCGCTCTCATGG
Source organism: Salinibacterium sp. (assembly GCF_031364185.1). NCBI lineage: Bacteria > Bacillati > Actinomycetota > Actinomycetes > Micrococcales > Microbacteriaceae > Salinibacterium > Salinibacterium sp. The sequence continues at coordinate 5,738 of NZ_JANLVV010000368.1, forward strand.
TTGCCTTCAACGGTGAGTATTCCGCATCCCCACCGCATCACGGCACCGCGTCCACCCGAATCACCGCCTCCCTTCCGTTTTCCGGTGATTGCCAGCCTTGCTCCGCTCGTGGCCGCGCTGGCGTTGTGGCTCATGACAAGCTCGCCATTCGCACTGCTGTTCGCCGTCCTGGGCCCCGTGACGGCGATAGCGAGCTTTGCGGATTCGAAGTTCGGCGCACGTAAGAGTGCGCGGCGGGAGGCGGCCAGGTTTGCGGTGGATGCCGCTGCCGCCGTCACGGCGATCACGCTCGGTCACACAGCAGAGCGGGCAGAGCTCGCTGAGGCAGGGCCGGCCGCGGATGCCATCGTCGCTCGTCACGGGGCCGACCCTTATCGTTGGACGGCGACGGCGGCATCCGCGGTGATGGTGAGCGTCGGAATGGGGGGCGTTCCCAGCTCCCTCCAGCTCGACCGGGCGGCGCGGGGTGCCTCCACGGCGGCAGACGCGACGCTCGATGAGATCGAGAGCCTCGCAGCAACCATTACCGACTCGCCGGTTCTGATCGACGCGCGGCTGGGCATTGGCGTGTGTGGATCTGCCCCTCTGGCCAACGCCGTGGCAAGAGCCATCTCGCTGCAGCTTGCGTGGGCGCTGTCTCCCGCCAGGTTCTGGGCTGCCGGGGCCGCCCAGGAAGCACAGTGGATTGAAGCGTTGCCACATCGCCATCAGCGACCGGCGCGCACCGGACACGTCGTCGAATTCGGCCAGGTCGACGACGATCGCGTCGTTGCAATGGTCGCTCTTGCCCGGCATGAGAGCGACTTGCCCGGAGAATGCCGCGTAGTGATCAGGGTCGGGGATGACC
>NZ_JANLVV010000377.1:0-1137 GCF_031364185.1 Salinibacterium sp.
GCCCTGCCGTCTGGGTCGAATTCGGTGCGATACGAGTGCAGGAACACTCGGCGTTTCAGGTCAACCCCGCGGGTGAGCTCCCTGGGACCGATGATCATGGCGGCGTTTCCGGCCAGCCCGAGCTCGGGGTAGACCTCCGCCCAGTCGTGGGCGCGACGCCGCACGGGCGCAGCCCCACGGCGAGCCGAGGCCCCGGGCAGGTCTGCGGCCCGTTCCCGCACGAGTCGGCGGGCGGCCTCACGCTGGAGATCCTCGAAGTCAGCGAGGGCCACGCGGTGGGTTTCCGGCACCAGGTGAGGGTCTAGTGCCGTCACCAGATCCGAGATCGTGTTGTGTTCGGCCGCCACAAAGAACGTGCTGTGGGGGATGTCGATGCCGCGACGACCGAGCACCTCGCGAACGTCCGGGTCGTTGAAGATGGCTGCCGCGGCTCGCGCGTTGGGGGCACCGGGGTTACCTCCGCAGGCGCCACACTCCAGCGAGGATTCGTACAGGTTATTCGTGGTGGTCGAACCGTGGCCGGCAAGCACCACCAGCGGCGCACACCAGGTGAGGCCCATCATGCGCATCGCGGTCTCGGCCATGCCCGCCCGTTCATCCAGGGTGAACGCGTCCGCGACAGTGACCTCTGTGCGCAACGACGGAGCCGCTATCGCATTCAGTCCGAGCGCGATGCGCGCCGCCAGCCCAGGGACCACGGTACGAATGGCGGCCCAGATTCCCATAAACCAGCCCGCGGTCTCGGCGAGGGCGAACGGTGCCGCAGTCACCCTGTCGCCGGCGTGCAGTCCACAGGCGACGGCATCCCGAACTCTCAGGGCCCTGGATCGACGCGAGGCATGTGCTCGGTCGCTGGGAGACTCGGTGACGGTGTGACGCGGCGAGAGCAACGCCGGTAGTGAGTTCACCGCGCCCCGCGCACGGTACTTCACGAAGCGGATCGGTACGCCGAAGAATCCCGCGAATCCCACCATTTCAATCCACGGAGAGCGTTCTAGCTGTCGGCGCATGCCCTCAGATCGTGGGTCGATGCACATCACCAGCTGCACGGCGGCGCGCTCGCGGGGATGGGCTGCGCCGTCGATCGACGACTGCAACTCGGCACGATAATGCAACTCGTACGCCCGCTGCCAGGTG
>NZ_JANLVV010000392.1:0-1357 GCF_031364185.1 Salinibacterium sp.
CTGCGGGCTGACTGGCCCGAGGTCGACGCAATCATCGGGAACCCGCCGTTTATGGGCGGCGGCCAGTTGCGTGGCGTGCTTGGCGACGATTACGTCGCGTGGCTCCAGAAGGCGTTCAACACCGGCCTACGGGACCTGTGCACGTATTGGTTTCGGCGCACGCAGGATCACCTGAAAGTCGGACAGCGCGCGGGACTAGTGGGCACCAACTCGATCGCTCAGAACATGGGTCGCGAAGCGTCACTCGACTATGTCGTGCAGCACGGCGGCGTCATTACGGATGCCGTAGCGAGCCAAGTGTGGCCGGGCGACGCGAAGGTTCACGTCAGCATCGTGAACTGGGTGAAGCAGCCGGTTGAGGCGCCCGCGCGCTTTGAACTGGATGCGATGCAGGTCAGCCACATTGGGCCGGATCTTCGCGAGTCGTCTGAGTCGGCTTGGAATGCGCGCGTCCTCGCCGCAAATGGCAAACGGGGGTTCGAAGGGCCAAGCCCGAAGGCGTCTGGCTTCATAATCGAAGCGACGGACGCCGGGAGACTTCGTGAGTTGGGTCCCCAGTACGAGCGGGTAGTGCGGCGCTACCTGACTGGCGAAGACATTGCCAATAGTCGGGATCAGCAAGCCAGCCGATGGATCATTGATTTTTCGACGAGGTCACTAGAGGAATGCTTGGCATTTCCCGCAGCCCTTCGGATTGTCCGCGAGCACGTGAAGCCGTTCCGAGATACCGTCGCGCGGAAGGCTCGACGCGAACGATGGTGGATGTTTGGAGAGAATGCGCTCAGTATGCGCGCGGCACTTCTTCCACTCCGCCGATACATTGCTGTTGCGCGCCATGGCAAGCGAGTATCTTTGGCTTGGGTCGACAAGGCCACGCTCGCCAGCGATGCGACGAACGTTTTCGCCTTCGACGACGACTACTCGATGGGCATCCTGATGTCGCGGGCGCACGATGCGTGGGCGTGGGCGCAGTCCTCGACGCTGAAGGGCGACTTGCGCTACACGCCGACTACCGTGTTCGCGACGTTCCCGTGGCCCGACCCCGTGACCGAGGCGGCTCGCGCGAAGGTTTCGGCCGCGGCATCCACTCTGTATGCGCGTCGCAGCGAGCTGTGCCTCGAACATAACCTCGGCCTCACCAAGCTCTACAACCTCATGGATGACGGTGCCTTCACCGACCTCGCCGCGCTGCACAAGGCGCTGGATGCGGCGGTCGCCACCGCGTACGGCTGGCCGACATCCGTCGCGCAGGATGGCCCGGAGCTCGTGCGGCGTCTCACCGAACTCAACCGCGAGATCGTGCAAGATGGTCGCGCCTACCACCCGTTCGGCGCGTCGACACCCGCTTGAGTGGCGC
>NZ_JANLVV010000026.1:0-2080 GCF_031364185.1 Salinibacterium sp.
GATGCCGCCACGACTCTGGTCGACGTAGGAGATGTCGACAGTTTCGCCGATCTTCAGGTCGCCCGAGTCCAGCGGTTCCATGCCGGTGATGGTCTTGAACAGGGTGGTCTTTCCGACGCCGTTCGGACCGATGACGCCGACGATGCCATTGCGCGGCAGGGTGAACGACAGTTTGTCTATAAGCACACGGTCACCGAAGCCCTTCTTCAGGTTCTTCGCGTCGATCACCTGCGCCCCGAGTCGCGGTCCGACCGGGATGACCAGCTCCTCGAAATCGAGCTTCCTGGTCTTCTCTGCCTCGTTGGCCATCTCCTCGTAGCGGGCCAGTCGCGCCTTCGACTTCACCTGGCGGCCCTTGGCATTGCTTCGCACCCACTCGAGTTCGGACGAAAGACGCTTCGCCAGCTTCGCGTCTTTCTTTCCCTGCACCTCGAGGCGGGCGCCCTTCTTCTCGAGATAAGTGGAGTAGTTGCCCTCGTACGGATACAAGTGACCGCGGTCAACCTCGGCGATCCACTCCGCGACGTGGTCGAGGAAATACCGATCGTGAGTGACGGCGAGCACGGCACCGTGATACTTCGCCAAATGCTGCTCGAGCCACAACACGCTCTCGGCGTCGAGATGGTTGGTGGGTTCGTCAAGCAGGAGCAGGTCGGGCTTTTGCAGCAACAGCTTGGTGAGCGCGACGCGACGTTTCTCTCCACCGGAAAGTTTGTTGACAGCCGAGTCTCCCGGCGGTGTGCGTAGCGCATCCATCGCCTGCTCAAGCTGGGACTCGAGATCCCACGCATCTGCCGCGTCAATCTCTTCCTGCAGAGAGCCCATCTCGGAGAGCAGCGCATCGAAGTCGGCATCGGGTTCTGCCATCTCAAGACCGATGGCCGAGTGTCGATCAACCTTATCTTTGATCGCACGAACGCCGTCCTGCACGTTTTCGAGGACAGTCTTGGTTTCGTCGAGTTCGGGCTCCTGCATCAGGATGCCGACGCTGAAGCCGGGGCTCAGCCTCGCCTCGCCGTTGCTGGGTGTGTCGAGGCCCGCCATGATCTTGAGGATCGTCGATTTACCGGCGCCGTTGGGGCCGACAACGCCGATCTTCGCCCCCGGATAGAACGACATCGTCACATCGTCGAGGATGAGCTTGTCACCCACCGCCTTGCGGGCGCGCACCATGGAATAAATGAATTCGGCCATGGCCCCAGTCTACGGAAGGCGACGGCAGTCGACTTTTACCAGTCGATCGCTCGAGTCAACCCGACGAGGCAGGATCCTGTTGAAAGCTTTGGCGCGATGATCGTGCTGTAGCCCTGCGCGCTGAACTGGCCCACGAGGCACTGGTCGCCCATGAGCACCGAAAACACCAGGGAGTCAACGGGCAGGTCGATCGCCGTTCGATCGGCGGTGATCTGCATATCGGCTTTGATGAAACCAACACTCACGAGGTTGTCGACCACACCGCGACCTTCGGGGATGACGTTGCCAGCGGCGATGAAGTACTGCTGGTTGACCTCGTCGAAGAACGGCTTGTTCTCGGCAGCGGTTCCTCCGGCCACCAGTGCTGGTGTGGGTGGGAGAGTCGGAGTCGGTGAGCCGCTGCCCTCCGCTGGCGACGACCCACTGGGATCAGCGGTCACCGGTGGCGCGGGAGGCTGCCCAATGCAGGCGGTCAGCAGGATCATCACGCCCAGCACAGCACCCGCCAGCCTGGAGGTTCTCGCCCTCAACACCACAGCTGACCTCTCCCCATGCTCGCCCATGACTCCCCCAGACCACTACGCGGCGGGCGCGCGAGCGATCAGGGCGAGTATAGGGCCGCCGGCCGAGGGAGAGGTTGCCGAGGGAAACTCTCAGAACGGCAACGCGAGGGCGTCTGCCTCATCCCGGGCCGGCCCATCGGCGGAGGCATCGCCATAACTGTCCACGTCATGACCTTCGGTGCCATCGCCGCCCGCGATTGGGTCGACGGGAGCGGTGCTCGACTCCCACCCTTCCGCCGGGTCGTCGCCACTCCCCCCGAGCACGGGTGCCGTCACATCGTCGGTGGCACGGTTGGCGCCTGACGAGATGGTGCGGGAGAAGC
>NZ_JANLVV010000028.1:0-3495 GCF_031364185.1 Salinibacterium sp.
ACCTGGCCGACGGTATTCTGCTGTGCCGACATCACCACATGCTCGTTCACAACAACGGCTGGGAAATTGTTCGCGACTCCTCTGCCGAGGGGCAGTGCTCCCAACTCATTCCGCCGTCAGCGATCGACCCCACCCAGACGCCGCGGCCGCTACCCACCAAAAGTGCGATGCTGCGCGACCTGATGGCACCGGCTCGCGCCCACCGCGCCTTGGGCATCGACCGCACCGCGAAGATCACCCGAGCCCCGGGGTTCGACTGTGCCCCGGTCTAACCGAGCGCGAGGCCGCCTCGCCGCGGTGGTCGGACATGCTGCGGTATGTCGCCCAGCTCGGGCCGCGCCTCGCTGCTACTGCTGCGCCCGCTCCAACACCAATTCGCGCACACGGGCGGCGTCCGCCGTGCCTTTCATTGCCTTCATCACGGCACCGATGACGGCGCCAGCGGCCTGCACTTTCCCCTCGCGAATCTTCTCGAGCACGTCGGGTTGCGCCGCAAGCGCCTCGTCAATCGCCGCGATGAGAGCGCCGTCGTCTGACACCACCTTCAGACCGCGAGACTCCACGACCCCAGCGGGCGAACCCTCCCCCGCGATGACTCCTTCCAGCACTTGCCGGGCAAGTCGATCGGTAAGCTCACCAGATTCGACGAGGGCCACGAGAGCAGCAACATCGGTCGGGGTGATGAGCGACGAGGCATCCACGGAGGAAACATTTGCCAATCGCGCAATCTCGCCCGTCCACCATTTGCGGGCCTGGGCGGGGGCAGCGCCAGCCGCCACCGTCTCGTCAATCTCGACCAGCAGGCCCGAATTGACCACATCCTGGAACTCAAGGTCGGTGAACCCCCACTCCCCCTGCAGTCGCCTCTTGCGCAGCGACGGCGCCTCTGGCAGCGCCGCACGCAGCTCCTCGATCAACTCAAGTGACGGCTCGACAGGCAGGAGGTCAGGCTCCGGAAAGTAGCGGTAATCATCAGCATCGCTCTTCGGTCGGCCGGCCGACGTGACGCCGGTGTCTTCGTGCCAGTGGCGGGTTTCTTGCGTGATCGTGCCGCCGGCATTCAGGATCGCGGCCTGGCGTTGGATCTCATAGCGGATCGCCCGCTCCACCGACCGCATGCTGTTGACGTTCTTCGTCTCGGTGCGGGTGCCCAGCGCGCCCGAGCCACGCGGAGACAGGGAGATGTTCGCGTCGCAGCGCAGGTTGCCGCGCTCCATCTTTGCCTCCGAGATGCCCAGCGACACCACGATGTCACGGATCGCAGACACGTACGCCTTCGCAAGTTCCGGCGCATCCGCCTCGGCGCCCGTGATCATCCTGGTGACAATCTCGACCAGCGGAACGCCGGCGCGGTTGTAGTCGACCAGCGAATACTCAGCGCCCTGGATGCGGCCGGTCGCCCCGCCCACATGCGTGAGCTTGCCGGCGTCCTCCTCCATGTGCGCGCGCTCAATGTCGATAGTGAATTTCTTGCCGTTCGCGAGTTCTACCTCAACCTGGCCGTCGAAGGCGATGGGCTCGTCGAACTGGCTGATCTGGTAGTTCTTCGCAAGGTCAGGGTAGAAGTAATTCTTACGCGCGAAGCGACTCGACGGCGCGATCTGGCAGCCGAGCGCCAGCCCCAGGCTGATCGAATACTTGATCGCCTGCTCGTTCACCACCGGCAGGGAGCCGGGCAGCCCGAGATCAACGGGCGTGATGGTCGTGTTCGGCTCGTGCGGCACGTTGCCAAGCGCGGCGGGGTTGGGGGCATCCGAGAACATCTTCGACTGCGTATTCAGTTCGACGTGCACCTCGAAACCGAGCACGGGCTCGAACAGTTCGAGGGCACGGTCGTAGTCCATCAGTTCAGCTTTAGCCACGACACGATTCTAGACGGGGGTGGATGCCGCGGGCTCCCGGTCGGTGTCGCCCAGAAGCTGCCCGTGGCTGGAGTTTACGACGTCGCCGACCACTGCCCGCACGTCGACCTCGTCATCGGGCACGACCGTCACCACCTCAATTGGCGCGGGACGTTCGGAGTGCACGAAGGCGATACCGGCAAGGATGAGCACTCCACCCAAGAGTTGCACGACACCGAGAGCCTCACCGAGCAACAGCCAGGCGAACAGAGCCGCGAACACCACCTCGAGCAACCCGATGAACGACATCAGGCGAGAGCCGAGCATCCCGGTCGCCATGATGCTTGCCGCATAGGCGATCGCGGTGCCGATGACGGCCACGATGCCCAGCGGAACCCACCACGGAGCAGTGCCCGCCAGAAACGGCACCTCGATGAACGCGGCCGTGAACGGCAGCACTCGAAGCGCGCCGAGGGTAGCGAGCACGGCCGAGCCGAGGAGGAGTCCGGTTGCGGCCAGCGCGACCGGCGGGAGTCCCTCCGACGGGCGCGCGGCGATCAGGTAGTAGCTGGCGGCGCCGATTGCGGCCAGGAAGGCGGCGAATACCCCCACCGGATCGCCCGAAATGCTGCCGGGCCCGACGACCAGCACCAGGCCGCCGATCGCCACAGCCGCGCCGATCAGCACGACCTTCTTCGGGACGACCCGGGTCGTCGCCCACGCGAACAGCACCAACAGGATCGGGGCCAGGTATTCGATGAGGATCGCCGTGCCGACCGGGATGCGCTGCACGGCGATGAAATAGGCAAGTTGCGTTCCGGCGACACCAACCAGGGCCATGCCGACGATGCGCCAGCGGGCGCGCCAGAGTGTGTTCCACTTCCCGTGAAGTGCCACGATGGCGAACGGCGCGAGCACAAGACCTGCGACCACCGTGCGCATGGCGACAGCGGCGGTGGGGCTCCAGCCATTCTCGAGAAGCGGCTTGATGAACGCCCCAGACACGCCGAATGCAACCGAGGCGCTGAGGCCGATGATGAGCGCTTTCACGAAGCCTGCCTGTGTCGAATGTGGTCGTTCCAGCATGACGGTACTCTGGCCGTGAATAAGGAGTCAAATTGCGTTTTGCCCCTGACAGCGTGGATGCCCTGCTCTTCACCGTCGCACTAGGAAACACCGACCCTGCCGCCTCCAAAACCGGGCTGGACGAGGTCGCTACAGTTCCCACCCTGATGGCACTCCTCGATGCTCATAGCTACTCCGGACGCCGTGATCGTAATGCGGAGGAACTTGCCTCGGTGCACTCCACTCGAGACCTTCTGCGGCACGTTTGGAGCCTCTCGCGCGACGATGCCGTCGTCGAAGTGAATCGCATGTTGCGCGACGCCGGCGCCTTACCTTTCCTCATGCGGCATGATCACTTCGACTGGCACCTGCACGCCACCGAGGCGAATGCCCCGCTCGCCGAACGCATCCGAGTGGAGGTTTCGCTGGCGCTGGCCGACGTCATCCGCTCGGGCGAGTCCGGGCGCATGCGGGTCTGCGGAGCACCCGACTGCGCGGGGCTGCTGCTCGACCTCTCCCGCAACGGATCCAAGCAGTTCTGCAGCGTTCGCTGCGGCAACCGGATGAACCAGTTGGCGTATCGCGAGCG
>NZ_JANLVV010000097.1:0-8756 GCF_031364185.1 Salinibacterium sp.
CAGCCGGGTCAACCGGTGGCTCACCGACTTCTCCCGTCGATCATGACTGACGATCGACCGAGGCCGCAATACGGCGAGTACGCGCCGGTTGGTCTGCCGGCTCCGGCCCCGCTCGATCAGGCGACGGTCACGCCAACCCAGCCCGAGGTACCACCCGTCACCCGTCGCACCTGGGATGTTGTGCTCACGATGGTGTTGTTGATCATGGGGGTGGCCGATGTCGTCGGGTCGTTCCCCACGTTCGGCAACCTGGCCCCGGTGCTCAGTCGGGCTTATGAACAGCAGGCAATCGGAACGTTCACCTTCGACGGACTGGCCAACGACATGGGCGTCGCGATGAATGTCGTGCGCATTGTGCTTCTCGGCATTGCCATTGGGCTCGGGCTGTTCAGGATCGTTCACCGCAAGATCGCGTTCTGGGTGCCGCTGGCTGCCGGAACGATTGCCTTCATTACCGTGTGCGGTTTGCTGCTGGTCGTTGTTCTCACTGATCCGGCACTTGCCGAATACGCCGTGCAACGCTCGAATACCCCGTAGTCTCAGCGCAGGTCAATAAACGGCGCAGGTTCACGGTCGAGCAGACGCGGAGAAGCGGGGGCAGTCGTGCGAGTGGCAGTCCTGCCGCGGGATGTCGCGGCCCGGGTGATCACCACGGGAATCTCGCGCGGCGCCTGGGCGGTTAACTGTGTCAACCTCGTGCTGACCTTCCCGATCCTGATTGAGTTCATGCTGTCGAACGGCCTTGGGGAGGCGCTGCCCGGGCCGCTGGCGCTGCTCAGCCTGATGCTTGCTTTCGCTGTGTGGGCGGCTTTCATGCCGAGGGCGTGGCTGGTCGGTACCTTCCTGGCGGTGGGTGCGGTCTGCGCGATCCTGTATGAGATCTCGCTGGTCTCGGCCTATCCGCCGATCATGGGCGAGGCGCTGTTCGTGGTTAGTAGGCCCGCCGTCTCGCTGGTGCTGATCGGTATGATCACCAGCACCTGGATCACCGGTCTCGTGTGGACGTTCGTCGGCTTCGTTGTCTCGATCCTGGTGAGCCTCGCGGTAGCGGTGGTCACTGGGCTGCCCGTGACCACCGGTCTCGGGCCGGTGCTGGTCATGCTGATTTACGTTGCGACCTACATCGTGCTGGGGGCGATCCAGCGCAGCCAGCGGAGGCTGGTGCCAGATTTCGAACAGCTTGAGAGCGAGACCCAGCGACTGGCGTTCGAGGAAAATGCGCGATCCAGGGTCACTGCCGCCGTGCATGACACCCTGCTGAATGATCTTTCCCTCATCATGAATGCACCGGATACGCTCACCCAGCGCGCCGTGGACCGGCTCACCGCCGACATCGAGACACTGACCAGTGAAGAATGGCTGCACGAATCCCAATCCACCGCCGTCGATGACTCCGACGCCGAGCTGCGCAACCGTCTCACGCTGGTGATGAGCGACCTTCAGTGGCGCGGCCTGACGGTGCACATCACTGGCAGTGGGCCGGGAATCTATCGGTTATCTGTTGGCACCGCGTCGGCGCTGGTGGATGTGATCCGCGCCTGTCTCGAAAATGTCCTCAGACACTCGGGAACGACGGTCGCCGAGGTCGACATCGCGTACACTCCGACCGACGTGACAGTGGTGGTGAGTGACCAGGGTGTCGGTTTCGATCCGACCGAGATCGCTGGCGACAGGCTGGGTGTCAGGCTTTCTGTGATCGACCGGATGCGTGCTGCTGGCGGCAGCGCAAGAATCTGGTCGTCCCCGGGAACGGGAACGTCGATCGTGCTGTCGGCGCCCGTACTCGAGATGGTGGCACCCCATCCGGAATCGACTCATGGCCAGGGTTAGTCGCCCGCCCGTGCTGTCTGCGCAGCAAGTGGATCCACTGAGCTGGTTCACCGGACCGTTGTTACCCCTCGTGCTGTCGGGCGCCATCCTGGTGTACTCGACAGGGATGGTGGTGGCGCACTGGGGCATCACCGATCGGCCGCTGCTACAGGTCATCGCGATCGTGCTGTGCACAAGCACCGGTGTCATCATGCACCTTGCAACCCGGCCGTTGCGACAGCACATCGGGATGCTTATCGGCGCCATGGCGCTCGCCCCGACCGTCATGGGGATGCTCGTGTCGGCCCTCGGCTACGCGGGGACAAGCCTGCCGGTTGAACAGTGGTGGGCCCCAGGAACTCTCGCGCTCGCGTTCGCCAGTCTTGCTCCCTACATCGACGTGCGCCGGGTGCTCGTGCTGGGCTCGACTGCCACCGTTGTCGCCGTGCTGGGCTCGCTCGCGATTCTCACTCCCGGTGACTACTCGTGGGGTGTGGTCGGCGTCAGCCTGATCATGGCGTACCCACCGTTGCTGGGTCTTGCCGCCACAGTGGTGTTCTCCTGGGCAGTTGTCACCACCATGCTGCGGCTTCTCGAGAACCAGTCACGAGTCATGGTGCCGGGCCAGACGGTCAAAGACGACGCCACCGCGCAGTTCGAACGCAACACGGTCGCACAGCTCACCTCCCGGGCGGTACCCTTCCTGCAGTCCATCGCGGCGGTCGGCCAGATTACTGTCGCCGACAGGGCGCTCGCCGGACAGCTCGCACGCCGGCTGAGGGATGACCTTGTTACCCAGTCGAACCTGAGTTGGCTCGAATCGGTTGCCAGCGAGTCACGGCTCGTGGTCGTTGACCCCGGTCGTCTCGCGCGGCGCATGAACCAGGCGCAGCGCACCGCACTGCGGGCAATGCTGCGCGCCATACTCGACACGCCTGGCACCGACAGCGGCTCGCTCATGGTCGACCTGCGTGACGGTGCTGATGGCACCATCGCGGTCGGGGTCAGCCTCGATATGGCACTCCCGGAGGGGCGGCGAATCATGCACCTCGCCCCGTACTATCTGACGTTGAAAACGGCTGTGAACGATCTGACCATCGAGACCCGCGATCTCCTGAGCCTGTCCTTCAGGATCGACGGGGATGGCGGAGCCCGCTAGCAGGCCACACTCCTTCTCGGGCGGGCGCACTGAACTGGAGTCTGGAGCGGTGGAGTCGCCGCGAGCCCTTCTGCTTGCCGCCGGGCCGTTTCAGGGTGAGCTAGTTGCCGGAGTGACCCGCAGAGCCGAGCTGCGTGGTCGCTTCGACGACGCGTGCCGCCATGGCGGTCTCCGCCGTCTTGCCCCAGGCGCGGGGGTCGTAAACCTTTTTATTACCGACTTCACCGTCGATTTTGAAGAATCCGTCGTAGTTCTTCAGCACGGTGTCGGCAATGGAGCGGCTGAAGGCATACTGGGTATCGGTGTCGATGTTCATTTTGATCACACCGCTGGCGACTGCGGTCGAGATCTCAAGGTCGCTTGAACCCGATCCACCGTGAAAGACGAGGTCGAGCGGTTTTGCGCCGGTGCCATACCGGGCCTCGATACCAGCCTGGATCTCACCGAGCAGTTCGGGCCTGAGCTTCACGTTGCCGGGCTTGTACACGCCATGCACGTTGCCAAAGGTGAGGGCGGCCATATAGCGGCCCTGCTCACCCAGGCCGAGCGCGTCGACCGTCGCGATGGCATCATCCAGAGTCGTATACAGATGTTCGTTGATGTCATGGCTCACACCGTCTTCCTCGCCGCCGACCACGCCAATCTCGACCTCGAGGATGGCGTTGATGGCCTTCATGCGCGGAAGAAGGGTCGCGGCGATCTCCAGATTCTCGGCCAGAGTGACGGCCGAGCCATCCCACATGTGCGACTGGAAAATCGGGTTGCGGCCGGCCCTGACCTCGTCCTCGGATGCCGCGATGAGGGGAAGCACGAATCCGTCGAGCGCATCCTTCGGGCAGTGGTCGGTGTGGAGGGCGACCGTGACTGGGTAGTTCTTCGCCACCTCGGTGACGAAGGCTGCGAACGCGAGGGCACCGGATGCCCGCGCCTTCACGGTCTGCCCGGCGAAGTAATCAGCGCCGCCCGTAGTTACCTGGATGATTCCATCGGAACCAGCTTCGCTGAGCCCCTGCAGAACCGAGTTGATCGTGGATGAGGAAGACACGTTGATCGCCGGATAGGCGAATCCGCGGGTCTTCGCCTTGTCGAGCATCTCGGCGTACTGGTCTGGGGTAGCAACAGGCATTGCGGGATCTCCTTCGTGGCGCACGTGGTGGCGGTGAAAGTCTACCCAACCGCCTCCGGGCACTCCCGTGCCGATAGGCTAACGGTGCGTTGATTCCGACCGGCGAATCCCACCACAGCGACGACCGCCCTCGATCGAAGGATTCCCCGCAGTGAACACCGAAACCGGAACGCTTTTCCTTCATCCCGATCGAAACCTGGCGCTCGAGTTGGTGCGCGCCACCGAGGCGGCCGCCATCCGTGCGGTGCCCTTCATCGGCAAGGGCGACAAGCTCGGTGCCGACGGGGCCGCGGTGGATGCCATGCGCAAATTTCTCGGAACCGTCGACTTCGACGGCCTTGTCGTCATCGGTGAGGGCGAGAAAGACAACGCCCCCATGCTGTTCAACGGCGAGTACGTGGGCACGGGGCGAGGCCCGGCGTGTGACATTGCGGTCGACCCGATCGACGGCACATCTCTGACGGCAGCCGGTCGCCAGAACGCCATCTCCATGATCGCGGTGTCAGACCGAGGCACCATGCTGGACGCGTCGACCGTCTTCTACATGGAAAAGATCGTCACCGGGGGCGAGGGAATCGGCGTCGTCGACATCCGACAGCCCATCGCCGAAAACATCCGCGCCCTGGCGAAAGCAAAAGGGAAGCCCGTCGACGAGGTTGTGGTGGCGGTACTGGATCGTCCGCGCCACGAGAAGTTGATCGAGGACATCCGGGCGACGGGTGCCGGCACGCGGCTGATGCTCGACGGCGACGTTGCCGGAGGCATCAACGCTGCACTGTATGGCACACGCATCGACATGTGCGTCGGCATCGGCGGTAGTCCTGAGGGTGTGGCGACGGCCTGCGCGATCAAGGCGGTAGGCGGCCTCATCCAGACGATCCTCTACCCGAAGACAGACCTTGAAAAACAGAAGGGTCTGGATGCGGGCCTCAAGTTCGACCACGTGTACGACGCCAACGAGCTCGTCCGCAGTGACAACACCTTTTTCGTGGCGACCGGCGTCACCGACGGCGGTCTCGTCAACGGAGTGAGGCGGCTCGGCCCGATCATTCGCACCGAGAGCATCGTGCTCCGGTCGCACTCCGGCACTATCCGCCGTGTCAGCGCCGACCACCTCGCTGAGAACTGGCTCGGCTAACTTCAGCCTGATTCGGTGGATGCGGCTGCATCGTCGCCCGGGGCGGCAAGCTCCGGGGCGGTCAACGAGCGCGGGCTGGATTCGATCAGTGTCGCCTCGCCGAGGATTTTGCTCTCGTCGAGTCGGTTGATCTGGCGTGCCGTGACCAGCACGCGGGTCTCGAGCGAGCTGGCGAAGTCGTTGTAGTTGCGCACGGTGCGCTCGATCGACGACCGAAGCGAGTCAGCGTGACCAGCCATCGTCTTGATCCGGTCGTACAGCGACTGGCTCAGGGTGAACAGTCGGTTCGCGTCGTCGGTCAGAAGGTCTTGTTGCCAGGTGAGTGCCACCGTTTTCAGGACGGCCCACAGGTTTACGGGGGATGCCAGCGCGACACGTTTGCGGAACGAATAGTCGAGCAGGCTCGAGTCAGCCTCCAGCGCCGAGGCGAGCAGCGATTCGCTCGGGATGAACGCCACCACGAACTCCGGACTCGCGTCCAGGCCCTCCCAATAGGTTTTCGACGCGAGCGCGTCGATATGCGAGCGAACGGCTTTCACGTGCTTCGCAAGCAGCGCGGTGCGCCGCGCGAGATCAACGTCCGGTGCGGTCATGGGGATGGCGTTGGCCTCGAGATATGCGTCGAACGGCACCTTCGCGTCGACCGCGATCGATTTGCCACCGGGCAGGCGCACGATCATGTCCGGCCGGCCGCGCCCGGCATCCGTCGTAATCGTCGATTGCAACTCGAAGTCGACGCGGTGGGTGAGCCCGGCGGCCTCCACGACGTTGCGCAATTGCGCCTCGCCCCACACGCCGCGGGTGCCATTATTGCGCAGGGCCGAGGCGAGGGACTCGGTCGTGGCTCGAATCTGGTCACCCGAGATTCTGGACTGGTTCAGTTGCTCGGCGATCGCCCCATACTGCTGGCTGCGCTGGGTCTCGAGGTCGGTGACTTTCTGCTGCATCGTGCGCAGAGTTTCCTGAACGGGAGTGAGCGCCTGGAGCACCTTCGATTCGCGCTGCTCGCGATCGGCCTGGGCCTTGGCATCCATTCGCTGGCGATCGATGACGTCTTGATACTGGGCCTGCAGGGCATCCACCTGCTCACGAAGCGCCCCGGCCCTGGCCTTGATGGCGGCGTGATCGGCGGCGAGCGTGGACTGCACCGCCCTCTCGTCGGCCTGCAGCTGGGTGAGTGTAGCGAGATGACGAGCCTCAACGAGCGCAGGGTCGACGATGGATGCCGCTGCGCGCGCCCTGCCGACGAGAACCCCGATCACCGCGCCCACCAAGACGCCCAGGACGATGCCGATGATGAGAGCGATGAGAGGATCCACCCAGGCAGTGTGACAGGGGCCCCCGACACTGTGCGGTTGGAAATCGCGGCACGCCCCGACAGTATGGTGAGTGCATGAGCTCGCAGGCACCCGATCCACTGGATGTGAGCACCGATGACCTGCGCTACCTCCTCGCGGTCGCGCGCTCGGGGAGGCTGGTGTCGGCCGCGACCCTGCTCGGTGTCGACCACACCACGGTGCGTCGACGACTAGACCGACTCGAAACCGCGCTCGGCGTTCGCCTGCTCGACCGCGGTGCCGACGGCTGGGAGCTGACCGCGATCGGTCGGGATGTCGCGGCGCACGCCGCACCGCTGGAGCACGTCGTCGAGCAGGTGCTCGGCGCGGCCTCGGGCGGCAGCGATGGCGTGCGCGGAACAGTGCGGATCGTGGCGCCCGAGGGGTTCGCGACCACCTTTGCCACCCCGTGCCTGGCGCGAGTGCAGGCCCACCACCCCGGAATCGCGATCGAACTGGTGACCTCCACCAGCCCGCTCAGCCTGCGCGGATCGGGCTATGACATCGCCGTGACGGTCGGCTCCGCTGCCAGTTCCCGCCTGACCGCCGAGCCACTCGCGCCCTATTCACTGCGGCTTTACGCGGCACCGTCGTACTTGGCGGCGCACGCACCTATCGACTCGCTGGCCGACCTGGAGCGGCATCCATTGGTCTTCTATGTCGACGCGTTGCTGACCGTTCGCGAGCTCGACCTCGCGCCGGTGCTGAGCGGGATGCGGGTCGGTTTTGGCTCGACGAACGTGTTCGCGCAGCTCGAGGCGACACGC
Source organism: Salinibacterium sp. (assembly GCF_031364185.1). Taxonomy (NCBI): domain Bacteria; kingdom Bacillati; phylum Actinomycetota; class Actinomycetes; order Micrococcales; family Microbacteriaceae; genus Salinibacterium; species Salinibacterium sp. The sequence continues at coordinate 7,337 of NZ_JANLVV010000097.1, forward strand.
CAGGGCGCCGGCATCGGGCTGCTGCACGCGTTCATGGGAGAGCCGGATGAGCAGGTCGTCGCGGTGCTGCCGCACGAGGTCGACTTCAGGCTGCAGTTCTCGCTCTCGGTGCGCCGTGACAGCCTCTCGGTCGAGGCGGTGCGGCTGGTTCGGGATGAGCTGGTCAACGAGGTGCGCGCCAGGTCACGGGAACTGGTGCCGCCTGTGCGTTAACGCACATCCACTGTGCATGAATAGTTCTTGAATGCAGATCATGTAGCCTCCACACTGGGCATATGGACATTCTCGATCACTGGATCAGCGGCGCCCCCTTCGCCGGCGTTTCCACCCGCACCTCACCCGTGTACAACCCGGCGGAGGGCACGGTCTCCCGCGAGGTGCGGCTCGCCACCACGGCCGACGTCGACACCGCCGTGCAGTCGGCGAAAGCCGCATTTCCCGCCTGGGCCGAGACGTCGCTGGCAAAGCGCCAGTCGATCATGTTCACGTTCCGCGAGCTGCTGAATGCCCGCAAGGCGGAGGTCGCCGCCATCCTCACTAACGAGCACGGCAAGGTCACCTCCGACGCGCTTGGCGAGGTCGCCCGTGGTCTCGAAGTCGTCGAGTGGGCGACATCCATCCCTCACCTGATGAAGGGCGAGCACAGTGAGAACGTGTCCACCGGAGTCGACGTGTATTCGGTACGCCAGCCGCTCGGGGTGGTCGGTATCATCAGCCCGTTCAACTTTCCGGCCATGGTGCCGCTGTGGTTCTTCCCCGTGGCCATTGCCGCGGGCAACACCGTGATCCTGAAGCCCTCCGAGAAAGATCCGTCCGCCGCGATCTGGATGGCGAAACTGCTGCAGGAGGCGGGGCTTCCGGACGGTGTGCTGAATGTCGTGCACGGTGACAAGGAATCCGTGGATGCCCTGCTCGAGCATCCCGATATCTCCGCTATTTCGTTCGTCGGGTCGACTCCCATCGCGAAGTACATCTACGAAACCGCCGCGCGCAACGGCAAGCGCGTGCAGGCCCTCGGTGGAGCGAAGAACCACATGTTGGTCTTGCCGGATGCCGATCTCGACCTCGTCGCCGACTCCGCCGTCAACGCCGGATTCGGCTCGGCCGGCGAACGCTGCATGGCGATCTCGGTGGTGGTCGCCGTCGAGCCGGTCGCCGATGAACTCATCGAGAAGATCACCTCCAGGCTCGCAGGGCTCACCGTCGGTGACGGCACGCGAGGCTGCGACATGGGGCCGCTCATCACGAGGGAGCACCGCGACAAGGTGGCGTCATACATCGACATCGCGATCGCGGACGGTGCCACCGTCGTGGTCGACGGCCGTGGCGTTTCCGTGAACGGAGGGGATGGCGGATTCTGGCTCGGGCCGACCCTGATCGACGCCGTTTCGACCGACTCAGACGTCTATAAGCACGAGAT
>NZ_JANLVV010000107.1:0-3215 GCF_031364185.1 Salinibacterium sp.
AGCCTCCATCGTGACGTGTTCGCCGTAACCCGTGGCCGCTCTCGCCCCCACCAGCGCGATCGAGCGGCCGAGCGAGTCGAGCGCCTCCTCTGTTCCTCTCGTCCACAGCGCGAGCGGAGCGTGCGGCCCGAGATCGGAGAGGCCTGCTGGCCACGACTGATCGCTCGGCACTCGCAATCGCACGCCGAATCGTGCGGCCTGGCGCAGTGCGACGATAGTGGGGCCAGACGAGAGTCGAGGCGTCCACCGCGCAATGGCCTTATCGGCGTCGTCGAGGGTGAGATCAGTCGACGCGAGTCTGACCAGCAGCATGTCGGGTGTCCATCGCTCCAGCAGCGCCGCAAGTGCCTGGGGTGCGCCGAGCCGGTCGACGATCTCACCCGCGACACCGTCGCCTGGTTCCGCGATGCCGCTCCAGGCGGCTCGAGCGAACCTCTCTTCGATCTCATCTCGATCAAGGTCGGCCCGACCAGGATCTGCCCCGGCGACGGCTCGCACAAGCTCGGCGACCTCCGCCTCTTTCAGTCCGAATATGGTCAACTCGAGATCGCCCTCCTCAGGTACAGCGCCTGCCCGACGTGATCCTTGGTGGGTACCGAGGCGCCGTCCAGGTCGCAGATTGTCCATGCCAAACGCAGCACACGGTCGTAGCCGCGCATGGTGATGCCGCCACGCTCAAGCGCGCGGTCGATGTCTACCGTGGTCGAGATTGAGAGTCGCGCTGCGGGCCCGCGAAGCCAGGCGCCAGGGACCTCGGAATTCACGGCCCACGGGGTGCCTGCCAGCCGATCCGCGGCTGCGGCTCGCGCCTGGACGACCCGCGCCCGCGCGACCGCGCTGGAGGTGTGCCCGCCCTCCGTGGAGAGGCGGAGTTGCGCCGCCGTGATGCGTTGCACTCTCAGCTGGATGTCGATGCGATCCAGCAACGGACCCGACAGCCGCCCGACATACCGTCGCCGCGACATCGGTGGGCACGAACACTCCGAATCTCGAGCGCCGTACTGGCCGCACGGGCAGGGGTTGGCCGCCATGACCAGCTGAAAGCGGCCAGGGAAGTGCGCGACCGCGGTCGCGCGGTGGATGCTGATGACTCCGGATTCGAGCGGCTGGCGCAGGGCATCCAGAACCGTCCTGGAAAATTCGGGAGCCTCATCCAGAAAAAGCACGCCGTGGGATGCCCGAGCCGCGGCGCCCGGTCGAATCTGCCCGCTTCCGCCGCCGACGAGCGCGGCGGCGGTCGCCGTATGGTGCGGGCTCTCGAGCGGAGGCCGGTGCGAGAGTGAGCCGCCAATGGGTAGCCCGCACAGGGAACGGATAGAGCTGACCTCGAGCGCGGCGTCGGCATCCAGATCGGGCAGCAGCCCCGGCAGCCGCGACGCGAGCATGGTTTTGCCGGCGCCCGGAGGGCCGAGCAGGAATACGTGATGGCCGCCGGCTGCTGCCACAATCATCGCTTCGACGGCATCGACGTTTCCCGCCACATCGGCGAGATCGCCGGAGTCGTCAATACGCTCCTGGGGAGCCGGACGCAGGATCGCCTCAACTGGTTCTGGAACAAACTCGCCCCCGTGCCAAATCGCGGCATCACGCAGCGACGCGACCGGAATCACCCTGACACCGGGCACAAGCGCAGCTTCGTCCGCGTTGCCGGTCGCGACCATGACGGTCGTGAACCCGGCACGGGACGCCGCGAGCACGCAGGGCAGAATACCGTCGATCGGCCTCAGCCGACCATCCAGTCCCAACTCGCCGAGGTGCAGCACCCTGTCGATCGATTCTGGTTTGATCGACCCCGCGGCGGCCAGTGCCGCGAGCGCAATCGCGAGATCAAAACCCGAGCCGTGTTTGGGGAGCGCCGCCGGCGAGAGGTTGACCGTGATCTTGCGATTGGGGAGACCACACCCCGAGTTCGTCGCGGCGGAACGCACCCGATCTTTCGCCTCGCCCAGGGCGGCATCGGGAAGCCCGATCAGCACGAAGGCGGGGAGGTTGCTGGAAATGTCCGCCTCGATCTCGACGACGGCCCCGCGCAGCCCGAGCAGCGATACAGACCAGGTGCGGCCGATCGCCATCAGAAGACTCGCTCGAGGTGCTCGACCTCGATGTCGCCGATGGCCGGCACGATGATGCCCACCGCGTCGATCCTGATGCGGTCATGATTGCCAGGGTGGGCCTCGCACCAGGCGGCAGCGAGCCGTCTCAGTCGCGCAAGTTTGGTCGCCGTGATTGCTTCGAGTGGATGCCCGAACGCCACACTCGACCGCGTCTTGACCTCCACGAAAACCAGCTCGGCACCGTCGCGAGCGACCAGGTCGATCTCGCCCTGCGGGCACCGCCAGTTTCGGTCCACGATCGAGTACCCCGCGTGCTCGAGGTACCGCGCGGCCATTGCCTCACCGCGAGTGCCGAGCGCATCCTTTGCTGCCATGCCACGAGGATGGCGGAGCGGGGGCGACCGCAGAAGCTACCGGGGCGATCAGCGCTGATGGGCTTATGAGGTCGTCCTGTGGAGGAGTAGCCAGCCTTGTGGGTGTGCTGGAGGAGTAACCCCTACTCGTCGAGCGCGAGCTCTTTCGGCAGCTCCAGTTCTTTCGCCGAGAGCTCCTCGACGTTGACGTCCTTGAAGGTCAGCACGCGCACCGATTTCACGAAGCGGTCGGAGCGGTACACGTCCCACACCCACACGTCGTTCATCGTCAGTTCGAAGTAGAAGTCGTGCTCGGTGTCCTGTCGCACGAGCTCGACCTCATTGGCCAGATAGAACCTGCGCTCGGTCTCGACGACGTAGCGGAACTGGCTGACGACATCCCGATACTCCCGGTACAACGCCAGCTCGACCTCGCGGTCGTAGTCTTCGAACTCGTCTTCATCCATGCTGCGTCGAGTCTAATCGCTGGTGGCGGCGCAGAGGTCGGGGCGGGCCGGGGCACGGGTCAGGTCAGGTCAGCGAGCATGCAACCACGTGTGCCGATGCAGCTCGGTCGCGCCGAGGCTAGAGATGGCCGCGAAGTGCTCCGCGGATCCATAACCCTTATTGCCCTTCCAGCCGTAGCCCGGCAGCGACTGGTCTGCCTCGATCATGAGGCGGTCACGATGAACCTTCGAGATGACGGATGCCGCGGCCACCGATGCGCAATCACGATCGGCTTTCACCTGAGTTCGCACTCGCGGCGGCCTGGCGAGCGCGGGGGTGAGCCAGTCGAACGAACCATCAA
>NZ_JANLVV010000121.1:0-4603 GCF_031364185.1 Salinibacterium sp.
ACCCTGAGCGCGCGCCAGTCTGCGTGCCAACTCGTGAGCGTATTGAGATCGCGCACTGTTACCGGTTATTCCACTCGAGATAAAACACACCGACTCCGGCCGCAACAAACATCGCGGCGATGATCCAGAATCTCACGACGACCGTAATCTCGGCCCAGCCTTTGAGTTCAAAGTGATGGTGCAGCGGGCTCATCAGGAAGATGCGTTTGCCCTTCGTCACCTTGAAGTAGGCCCGTTGCAGGATGACCGAGCCGGTCACCACGAGGAAAAGCCCGCCGATCAGCACGAGCAGCAGCTCGGTTCGGGACAGAATGGCGAGTGCCGCCAGTGCGCCGCCGAGACCGAGTGAGCCGGTGTCTCCCATGAAGATCTGCGCTGGTGAGGTGTTGTACCAGAGGAATCCGACCAGGCTTCCGACGATGGCCGCCGCGATGACAGCGAGATCGAGCGGGTCCCGCACGTTGTAGCAGTACGCGAGATCGTCCGGCTGAATGTCAACGAAGCATGACTGATTTTTCTGCCAGAAGCCGATGAAGATGTACGCGGATAGCGCGAAGATAGAGGCACCCGTAGCGAGGCCGTCCAAACCGTCCGCCACGTTGACGCCATTCGAGGCACTCACGATGATCAGAGTCGACCAGAGAGTGAAAGCAATCCCGGCGCCGATCAGCCCGAAGCTGGCGAAATCGAGCCAGGGAATATCCCTGACGAAAGAGATCATCGTCGACGCGGGGGTGAGCCTATTCTCGTCTGGAAAATTGAGAGCGACCGCGGCGAAGGCGCCCGCAACGATGACTTGGCCCAATACCTTCGACCAACCCCCAAGCCCGAGACTTCGCTGGTTACGAGTCTTCAGAAAATCATCGAGGAAACCGACAGCTCCCAACCCGACCATCAGGAAAATCACCAGTGCACCCACCAAAGTCACATCGACCTTGCCTACTATGTGCCCCACCACATAGCCCACGATGGAACCGAGGATGAAGATGATGCCACCCATGGTGGGCGTTCCACGTTTGGTGTGGTGAGCCTGTGGTCCGTCGTCCCGGATGAACTGGCCCCACTTCAGCCGAGTGAAAAGCTTGATGAACAGCGGCGTCAGAAAGAGAGTGAAGACGAGCCCTGTGCCTCCGGAAACGAGGAGGGCGATCACGTGGCGATCCCCGCGAGTCGGTCACCGAGCATGCGCAAACCGGCCGAATTGGATGACTTCACCAGCACGACATCCCCCCGGCGCAACCTGTCACACAGCACATCGTAGGCCTCATCGGAGGTGTTGACGAGGATCGACTCCCCGTCCCAGGAACCCTCGAGTCCGGCCGCATTGTGAATATGACGAGCGTTGTGACCCACCACCACGAGCTGGTTAACGTTGAGCCGAACGGCCAGCCGACCAATGCGATCGTGCTCATCGTTGGCGAATTCCCCGAGCTCAGCCATCTCGCCCAGCACGGCGAACGAGCGCCGGTCGGAGCCCGTCACCTGCGCAAGAGTCTTCAGCGCTGCCGCCATCGAGTCCGGGCTTGCGTTGTAGGCATCGTTGATGACGATGACGCCATCCGGACTCTCGATGAGCTCCATTCGCCACCGTTCGGCGCGGGTCAATCGCTCGAGCGAGGCTATCGCCTTACCGACAGGGATGCCCAGCGCACGGGTGGCCGTGATCGCGGCGAGGGCATTGGTGACATGGTGCTCTCCGAGAATGTGGAGCCTGACCTGCAGCGACTGGCCGTCTACGAGCACGGTAAAGGATGTGCCCTCCACGGTCGTATCCACATCGATTGCTCGCACCTCTGCCGCGTCATCCAGTCCGAACAGGATGACCTGCGCTTTCGTGACGGCCGCCATACGCCTGACCCGGCCGTCATCGGCATTGAGTACGGCGAATGACGTGGCGGATAGCCCCGTAACCATTTCGGACTTCGCCAGCTCGATCGCGTCCTGGCTGCCGAATTTACCGATGTGGGCGAGCCCTACGGTGAGCACGATGCCCACGTCGGGTGTAGCAATGGAGCAGAGTCGCGCAACGTCGCCGATCGCATCCGCACCCATCTCGACCACGAGAAAACGAGTGTCCAGGTCGACGCCCAGCATTGAGAGGGGGGCACCGACATCGTTGTTGAGCGAACCGAGCGGGGCAACAGTGGGCCCCTGGTCGGCGAGTATCGCCTGAAGCATATTCTTTGTGGTGGTTTTGCCGTTGGAGCCGGTGACAGCCACCACCTTCAGGTCGCCTCGAGCGCGCACACGTGCCACGACCTCACGAGCGAGAGTGGAGAGCGCACTGAGTCCATCGGATACGACGATCTGCGGCACAGCGACAGGAAGTTCGCGCTCCACCACCATTAGCGCAGCCCCCGCATCGGCGGCCGACTGCGCGAAGAGGTGACCGTCGGACATCTGGCCGGGCAGGGCGAAGAAGATCGAACCGGGGCCGACCTTGCGTGAGTCGGTCTGCACGTCGCCGTCAACGACGTTGGCCGCGGCATCCGGCAGCCCGATCAGTCGGCCTCCGATCGCAGCGGCAATGTCGGCTATCGGTAGCCCGATCATGGAGTGGCTCTGCTCGGGTTGTCAATCACTGTGTGGTGCATCGCTGTCTGGTGAGTCACTATCTGGTGCGTCACTATCTGGTGCGTCACTGCCTGGTGCTCCTGGCCGTCGAATTGTGGTGACACTCACCAGTTGACGGGCAGATCCGGAGCGGGCGACGTCGATGGCGGCACTCGGAACGTGGTGAGAGTCTGGGCCATGACATCGCGCCAGGTCGGGGCGATGAGACCCGAGAACACCCTATCGGGGATGCCTGCAGTCACCACGACGGCATACTGCGGATCGTCGGCTGGCGCGACCCCCGCGTAGGAGATCACCACGCTGTTGTCGTCGTATCCGCCGTTGACGACCACCTCTGCCGTTCCGCTCTTCACGGCGGTGCGGTATCCGGGGATCTGCAACTTAGGGGCTGAGCCGCTCTTATTGGCGACCTGCTCCATCATCGCCACAGTCTGGTCTGCGGCCGACGCCGAGAGCACCTGCCTGCCCTCGGTCGACGGCGCGTCCGTGATCGTACCGTCGGAGTGCTCGCAGCCCTCAACCAGGGTCACTGGCATCCTGATGCCCTGGTTTCCGATCGTCTGGAAGACGCTGGCCATCTGCACTGAGGTGGCACTCATGCCCTGGCCGTACTGCACCGCATAGTTGGTGCGGCCAAACCACTGGTCTGCATCCGGTAGCTGGCCCGCAGATTCGCCAGTGAAGTCGACCTCGGTGTAGTCCCCGAGACCGAACGCCGACATGTAGTCATGGCGCCTGTCTGCGGGAAGCCGGTCGGAGAACTGCGCCACCGCCGTGTTTGATGATTCGACTAGCGCCCCCGCGAGGGTGAGATTCATGGTGTCGTGGTAAAACGCGTCGGAGATCGAGCTGCCGTCGGCCTGCGGTAGTGAGTATGGCGCGACGACCCCGCTGCCAGGGTTGGCGGCTCCCGAATCGACGAGGGATGCCGCCGTCAGCGCCTTCATCGTGGAGCCAGGCTCGTACGGGGTGCTGAAAGCCCGCGAGCCGAGGGCATCGCGAGGTGCATCATCGACGTTGTTCGGATCAGCCGTGGGCCAGTCGGCCACCGACATCAAGTGGCCATCGGCGATCCGGATGACGACGGCGGTCGTCCAGGTCGCTCCAAGCTGGATCGCTGTCTGCTCCATGCGCTGCTGGACATAGAATTGCAGGTCACGATCAATGGTCAGGCGCAGAGTGCCGCCGTCTTTGCTCGGCTTCGACACCACCTCACTGCCAGGCAATGCGGTGCCATCCTCGCCCTTTTCATAGGATGTCGAGCCGTTCGCGCTGGCAAGGCACTGGTCCTCACTCAACTCGAGGCCGGCCTGCGGGCCGTCGGTGCCGATGAACCCGACGAGATTTCCCGCGATCTGGCCGTTCGGGTAACTTCGCGCCGCTTCGCGCTGAGCATCGGCCCAGGAGATGTCGAGTGCATCAATCTGCTCGAAGGTGTCGAGTGTGACGCCTCGCACCAAGTACATGAAATCAGAGGTCGGGTCGGCCGTCAACGCGGCATAAAGCACGGCCGGATCCTGCTTAGTTACTGCCGCGAGCGCCGCCAGGTCAGCCGGAACAGATACTGCGGCATCCTTCTGCAGCAGGGCGACCCTAGGCGAAGCAATGATGTCGTAGCGCAACACGCTGTCGGCAAGCACCGCGCCACGAGCATCCACAATGTCACCTCTGACTCCGTAGGTGGTGACTTCCCTGCCCCGTTTATCGAGGGATGCCGCGTTGAACTCGTCGGCGCGCACCACCTGTATGTCGACCAGTCTCACGACAAACACGGCCACGATCGCGAAGACGATTAGCACCGCAAGCGAGATCCTCGCTAGGCCGCTGCGTGTTCTCATGCGATGAACATCCCCAAGATCTGTTGTGTGCTGTTAGCGGGTCACTGGCGCCGGTAGCGCAGTGGAGGGCGTCGGTGCAGGGTCAGTTTGCGGCGCGGAAGGCGATGCAACCACAGGAGCGACTTATGAAATCAACTTCGGCAGTCGTACTCAAACAAACAAGCGATCGAATAACATACGGTGGATACGGA
>NZ_JANLVV010000133.1:0-6120 GCF_031364185.1 Salinibacterium sp.
GACTCTGCGGGCTTTCGGCACTGGCTCAGATTCGCAACAGCTCGGTGATCGCGTCGTACACATACTGGTCGGTGGTGCGTTCGTGCGCCGTGCCGAGTTCGGCGTTGACCTTGTCCGCCCAGGCACGCTCGGCGTCGTCGACGAAACACACACCGCGTCGCGGGGCGGTGAGCTTGTCGTAGAGGTCGTCCCACCACGCTCCCGATTCGAGGTCGGGATCGACTATGTAACGGCTCAGCCCGTTGGGCCGCCGCACGCGCCTGATCGAGCGCTCGTTGTGGATTTGCTGCTCTCGGTCGGCGACACCTTCGAGGTCTAGTTCGTCGCGCAGGTGCCGTGCCCGGAGGAATAGTTGATCAACGTCTAGTGAGTCGGCTTCCGCAAGCAGCGTAGCGACGGCGCGGGCAAGCTGCTGCTGGGTGACAGAAGGCGTGGGGCTGCCAAGACCTGAGCGGATCGCCTGCGCGGCGTCGACCCCAAGAGTGGCGGATTGCACGGCGGATCCGACAGCACCGAGCCACGGTTCGAGCGATTCGGCCCCACCAAGCGCGACCTGGTCAACGTCGGCGTCGTGCACAATAGAGCCGACCAAGACGAGCGTCGAGGCATCCCGAGCAGTGGAGCCTGTCGTATGCTGCACGAGCTTCTGAGCTGTGCGGAAACCCTCTCGCTGGGCAAGCCCGCGTTCGGTTGCCAGCAGCGCTGCGTCACCCAACTGACGGACACTCGCGACCGAAGTGGGCAGCAGCGACGCAGCCAAGCGAACCGCACGGAGCAGGCCGCCGAACTGATCTTCGATTTCTGCCATGTCTCAATGATCTCAAAATAGAACATAGATGTGAAGAACATTCAGGAATCTGTGGAGAAGAGGTGCGACGACACCCTGTGGAGGAGAAGACGTTCGTGAACCGAGACGAAGCGTGGGGGGTCGAATAAGGCAGCCCGCTCACCCACCTGCGCGGCTCAGAAGTCGTCGGATGGCATGACGATCCACAGCACGACATAGACCGCCACGGGCAACCCCGCGAGCAGCACGCTCGCCACCGTGATGACGCGAACCGTCGTGGCGGTCATGTCGAATCGTCGCGCGACTCCGGCACAGACTCCGGCGATTACTCTTCCCGTTCTCGGTCTGCTCAGCATCGTCCCAGTGTCGCATAGCCGCCAACGCGGCGACCATCGTGCAGCTTTCCAGCTCCCTCCCGTGAGCGGATGCGTGTGCTTACGTTGCCTTCGCTGTTTTCGGCACGCTGATCAATCTCGTCCTGGACGGCAACAGGCCCGAGTCGCTCACGCGTGTCGCGCTGGTGATGAACTCCTCGATCCCGGCCAGGGCCACCAGTTCGAACGGTGCCGCGCGCCCGATCCCTCACCCCTCCGCGACCCCGCGGAACCACTCCTCGGCAAGCGCAATGGCGTCCGGATGCACTGTGGGGTCGGCATTTTCGTAAAGGTCGCGGGCGAGCGACAGCTCACGGGCAATGAATGCCGTCACGACGGCGGGCACCGCGCCCTCACCCGGGTTGGTGCGCAGCCACAGCAGTGTCACTGCCGGTCGCAACGCAGAGAATAGCCGCTTGAGAGTGAGCCGCTCTAGCGGCCCCTCGCGCTGCTGCAGGCCGACGTGCAGGTAGTGCCGCCCGGCGCGAACGGGATCGTAGAGGGATGCCGCGAGCCGCAGCATCCCGTCTCGAAAGCTTTCGTCACCGAAGTAGACGATCGGCGACCGCAGCCACTCGGTGACAGTCGCGTTGCCTTTGACAAGCAGTTGCACGGCCTTGACGACATCCCAGCCGTCACGTCGAAGATCTTGTCGAGCGGGGTCTCGATCACGTCGCGCGCGGGCCAGGGCGTGAGGTAGGCGCCGCGGGCGCGAATGTAGAAGAAGCGGCAGTCGTAGTCGCTGTCGGGGAGGGGAACCCCCACGCGCGGCTGCCGCTCTCGATCGCCCAGGGGATGCGAACGCCGTTCTCTCGTTCCACCCGGCGCAGGCGATCGTCGACGGCGGCGACGATCGCGGCATCCATCGTGTCGGGAATCGCGCGCATAGAGGCGAGACTATCTGGCTTCAATCCAAGGATCAGCCGGTCTTGGGTCGGGCTGGATCTCGACAAGCTGGTTCTCGAGTAGCTCGGGGTTAGGGGATGCCTTCCGGCAACGTATGGCACTGTGCCATACGTTGCCCAGACGCCCCCGTCTTCCCCGGCCCGACTTCGAAATCGTGCTGCGGAGGCTCGGTAACAGGGCAGTGAATGGCCAGCATCGCAGCTGAGCTGATTGGCTCACCTCGCCGACACACTCACACCCAGCCACTCTGCAAGCGCCACGATCTCGGCCCGCACCATCTCGTCTTCTTCCGCATCGAACGGCAGCAGCTCGTGCACCGCGTTGACGGTGAGCAGGTCGCGCTCGCGATTCACTTCGGCATCGAGCATCCCCACGAACCGATCACCCATCAGGATCGAATGCGCGAAGAAGCCATACTTGCGCTGCGACTTCGGCTTGAACTGCTCGAGCACGTAGTCGAACTCGAAGATCTCCTTCAGGCGTGGGCGGTCAAACAGCATCCCGTCGTACGGATTGAGAAACGCCACGCGGCCGCCCGGGTCTTCTAGAAGCGAGTCGAGCGCCCGCGGATCGACACGGTACTTGCGGGAGCTGCCCTCGATGACCGCCGCCTCTCCCGCTTCACCAATCGGGGTCCACGGTGACTTCTGTTTTGCAATACCGGCGGCCTGCAAGCGGCGTTCGGCCAGCATCCACTCGGCCTCGTCCAGCTCGAATTCCGGCAGATTCTGCGGGTAGACGCGCTCGGCGAGATCCCACCAGCGGTGGCGGCCCTTTCGCCCCACAACGGCGATCTCTCCCTGCCGCAGTAGCGAGTCGAGCATGTGCACTACCTGGCTCGCGCCGTACCAGCCGTCCGACGTGTCGCGCGCCGTCTCGGCGGTGTCCGGGATGTCGGCGGCCAGCATCGGCCCTTCCGCGCGCAGCCGGGCGAGTACCTCGGTGCGAAACCGGTCGTTCGCCTGCAGCCATTCTCGGGAGCTTGCCCGCTGCGGCCAGCGCCGCATGGCGGGCATCATCAGCGGCAGCAGGCTCATCGGTCGGAACGAGCCGTCGAATTCGAACAGCAGCCGATCCCTTTCCACATTCTTCAACAGCTGCACGGTGTCGTAGCCCAACCCTATGCGCGACCACAGGATGCTGTGCTCGGCCGGCGCGATCGTCGCGGTCGGGTCGATCTTGATCGCACCGAGCTGTTCGGCGACCTCCACTACGTCACCGGGCCGGTCGGCATCCAGCAACTGTGCACCTACGGCGATGCGGCGGGCCTCGTCGCGCGTGAGCTTGTGGATCACGGTTTCACGCTAGCAGTGGGGTGCTACGGGGCGACGACGCGGTAGCCCAAGCGCGAATTAGCGCGACCATGCCCGCACGCGCGCCGTCGAGCGCGTCAGGCGCGGGCATCGCGAGGCTCGCCCGAAAGTCGGAATGCCACTGCAATATTCCGCTCGGGTCGCCCGTGAAGCTCGACGCAGCATCCCTATCTTCCGTCGTCGCACCCTGGTGCAGGATGAGGCGCGCTGACCCTGCGCGCGGCACGTTCACGGTGAGCAGGTCGGTGCCATCGAGCGACCAGTTGGGCGAGTTCCATTTGATCGATTCGACGAGCTCCGGATGCGCGCACCGCACAATCTCGCGCAGCTCCTCAACCTCGGCCCGCTGTTCGGGGTTGAGCGCGGTAAGAAACTCGGCGACGGTGCCGTATTGCTTGAGCATGGGGTGAATCTATCCAATGCCCAGCGCTTACTACACCGCGCCGACTCGCCGATCTACGTTTCACCTGAAATCGGGCCGTGGTGGTTCCTCGGGAACGTCGGGCAGTCCCTGCGTGAAGATCGCGTCGAGCATGCGCAGGGCCTTGTCAGGCAGCACCTCGCGCGCAGCTTCATCGCCAATAGAGCAGGTGCGGATGCGACCCAGATGCTCACAGCGCCATCGACGTAGAGGGATTCCCATCCGACATCTTTGGACGTCGGGATGAAGTGATCGGCTTTCGTGTTGAGCCAGTCGCTGGGCCAGCCGTTGGCGGTGGCAATTTCCGCCGTAACCTCCAGGGTCGACTCTGGCGGGTGCACTTTCGCATCGACATCTTCAGTAGTTCGGCGTTCGAAATACCGCAGAGACAGGGCTGCCCCGCCGATGATGCGGATGCCCGCAGGTTCACCTCTCTCCCGCAGGAGCGTGACAACTGCTTTGAGCCCACGGATCAAGTCGGCACGGTCAAGACTCATCAGTAGCTCATGAGGGTGTCTTCGTCGATGAGGACTTTACGGTCGAGGAACGCCTTCGGTACTCGCGTGCGATCAACCGGAACGACGTAGCGCCCTGCGCTGAATGTCCAGGACTTACGCAACGTGCGGGCTGGATCGCATGTCCAGGTTGGGACTGGCAGCCCTTCTTCCTGCAAGCGATACTCGACGAGTGCGGCGATTGCCGCATCCCAATGCTTCGTGCCGGTGGGCGACGGCTCGGCAATCGTGAGCGCGAACCGCACCTCGTTGTGCTCCGCTGTGAGGTTGTCGTTCAGCTGGATGAAATGGCGTAGCGCGCTCGCTGGTTCACCGTCACCTAGCGATGCGGCGATCTGCTCAGCTATTTTCGCGGCGTCTGCTCGACGGGTAGGGATGCTCACCAGTGAGCGCCCGGTCGCCGCCAGCAGCCGTTCCAGAGTGGCCACAGTGGGGATGCGTTCCCCACTTTCGATTAGAGAGAGGGATGACGCGGCAACACCCGATCGCTCGCCGAGCACCTTCTGACTCAGCCCGCTGGCGCGGCGCGAACTGCGGATTAGTATCCTCGCGGTCACGGGTATCACCTCATTTCATTACTAGATAGTAATCTTAGGGCTGCAGCTGAGAGATTCGCTCGGAGCTCTCCATCGAGGCCCGTAGCACCATCACTATCCACGCTCGCACTCACGTCGAGCCCTGGTGTCGCGAGGCTTGCCTGGATATCGAGGTGCCACCCCAGCATCCCGTTCGGGTCGCCGGCGACTGTGAATGCTGCGGACTTTCTCTCGACATCTATGGCACCTGATGCAGAGTGAGGCGCACCGGCTCCGCGCCGGGCGCCTTCACGGGGGAGTATGTCTGCGCAGTCAAGCGACCAGTTGGGCGAGATCCACTTGATCACCTTGACGAACTCAGAATGCGCGGGCCGCACGATCTTGCGCAATTACTCGATGTTGGTCCGCCCTCGGGGGTGAGCGCGACGAGGAGTTGGACGCCTTTGGTGTGGTGCGTGAGTATGGTTCAAGGGCAGCGAAGGATGCTGGGGATGACTCCGCTCGGGGTACTTGCGGGGCTTGCGCTTGCGAAGACCGCGGTACGTTGTGCGCATGGTTCCATTCGATATCGACGTGACCGTGGAGTCAGTACCGGACATGCTGAGCACCATCCTCGACGCCGCTGTCGTTCTGCTCGCGACCATCATCGGCTTGGGCGGATTGCTGCTAGTCAACAGGCATGATCGTCAACAGAAACGGTAGGAGCGCTCGGCCCTTGCTTTCGAGCGCCTCATGGCCGTTATCGGTGGTTGGGCCCAACGGACGGCGCTCAGTCGACTTCACCCGAACGTCTGCGCGGCGCGACGCTAGCGGGTTCCGCTGGCCTGATCGCTCCGCGCGGACACCTTGCTGGCGCTCCGCAAGCCCACGAGACCGACCGCCGCGATACCGACCGCGATGGCTAGTGTGGATGCCCAAAGTTCGGGCATGAGGAGTGCGCTCCTGAACACCTGCACACCATACTCCAGCATCTCGGACGGATAGGGTGCGAGCACCCGGGTGCCCGCGGCGGAGCTAACCGCCGTGATAAAGACGGGCCCCATCCACAGCAGAATCAGGCTTAAGATGACGGCAGTCATTCGACCCACCGAGTTGACGCCGCACCATACGATCGCCGCGCCGATGGCAATAGCGGGTGCCAGTTCTATGACCGTGCGCATCACCTCCGTGAATGTCGAGGAGCTTGATACTGTGCCGACGGGAAATGCCAGCCCTCTCATCCACGAACTGGATGCGATTGCAGCAATACTGAGAGCGATCAGTGCGCC
>NZ_JANLVV010000193.1:0-4145 GCF_031364185.1 Salinibacterium sp.
ACCGGCACCGGCATGAATGTCATTTGCATGATCTCCATTCTGGCGATCACCCGTTCTCGTTCTGGCGCCATCGTGACTCGCCGCTGATCACCCATGAAGTTGTCGTACATATCCAGTGACGGAAACTGGAGCATGTGCACCTCCAGCGGCTGGTCGTCCGACGCATTGGTCACTCCACGCTGAAGCACCAGCCCGCCATGTTCGGTTTCGAGATCGACGACGATGTCCAGGTAGCGAGACAGCTCTGTCTCCATACCAGGATGTGCCCAGAACATAACGCAGCAAGAAATCGGCATGGGGTGACTTTACCCCAGCGGATGATCCGACCGGAGTACCGACGCGGGTGCCGGTAGCAGGTGCGCGGGCCTGTATCGTAGGAATCCGCTCGCACACGCGGGCGCGGGGCGGTAGCTCAGCTGGTTAGAGCAGCGGACTCATAATCCGTCGGTCATGGGTTCAAGTCCCATCCGCCCTACCAACGTTTACGCGGAAGTTGGGCGTCGGCACTGCGAGATCCGAGAGCCGATCCCGTCAGAATTCCGTCCGCGTTCGAGAACCGATACGGTTGCCGCATGTTCCGTCCCATCGCTCTTGCCGTCCTGATCCTCGCGCTTGCAGGGTGTTCGGGGCTCTCGAACGCCGAGCAGGATGAGGCGCCTCGGTCCACGCAGACTGCCCAACCGACGCAGGACGCCAGCGCGACCGCAGCGCCCGAGCCTGCGCCAGAGTGCCTCACGATGAGCGCAACTTGGGTCGCCCACATTCAGGGATTCATGGAAGAGGGGTACACAGTGACTCGCGGCTCGGCGGTGCCGTCCGGTGGTCGCTACTTTTCGGTCGCCGTCCTGTACGCATCGCCTGCGGGTGAAGAAATCCTGGGTTCCTGGGGAGCAGGAAAAGACCCCTCGGGCGAGACAACGTCTATGGTCTTTCCGCTTGACGACGTGACAGCCTCGCATACGGTCGTCATGATCCCCGTCGCCCGAGTCCTTACCGAAGCCGCAGCGGGCTCAGCCGACGCGATCAACTGCTTGGGTTAACCTTCTGGGCACTCGCCGAGCAACACTCATGAACAGGAAGTACGCCGTGTCCGAGATAGTACCGGTGCTCATAACCTCGGCGATGGAGCAACTGTCTCAGTCGACGCTCAATAGATCGGGATCGCTTTTCTATTCTGGTCCAAGCGCTTTCGTGGGTCATCGCGATCTTTACATACTCGGGCTCAATCCTGGTGGATCGCCAGTTTCTCAAGCGCATGAAACGGTCGCGAGAGACCTGGAGAACTGGAAAGCACGTACGACGCCCTGGTCTGCGTATATTGACGACTCCTGGCTGGGAAGGCCTCCCGGCAAACACGGAATGCAGCCGCGTATGCGACACGTGTTCGACCAACTGGGCGTCGAGCTTCGCGAAGTGCCAGCGAGCAACGTGGTATTCGTGCGTTCCGCGACCGAGGCCGCTCTCGGTGTTGAAAAGACTGTCCTGCTCCAGCAATGCTGGCCCGTTCATGATGCGGTCATCCACGCCCTCGGCGTTCGAACGATTCTCTGCCTTGGAGCGACGGCCGGACGCTGGGCGCGTGAAGCGATCGGCGCCAGCGAGCTGATCGACCGCTTCGTGGAGCAAAATGGTCGCGGATGGACCAGCGAAGCCCATATCGCGCCAGACGGCCGTGCAGTTGTAACCGTGACTCATCCCGGTCGCGCCGACTGGCGGAACCCTAGCGCCGATCCGACGCCTCTTATTCGCGCTGTGTTGGAGCGATAGCGTTCCAGCGCGGCCGTCAATTTTCGGTGGGGAACGTTCGCTCTCGACAAGACGACAAAACGCTTCAGGGTGACCGGCGAGTCCATTAGCCCTCGGCTCGGTGCAGAGGGGTGATCGGCGCGCTCGGGGCTGCGAGGCCTAAAGAGAAGCAGTCCATGTCGGCGTCCCACTGGTCCGGGAAGAAATGCAGACCCCCCTACCATCCGCCCTACCAGTGTGTCGTGCCGGGACATTCTTTTTAGAGGTCAGGAGCCCGGCTAGGCGTCGTTCTCATGTACATAGTTGCAAGCGGGCCTCGACACGTTCTTGCCATTAGCCTCGGAAGGAGTTCTCCGCACCAATCCCCAGAGTCGGAATGCGGCCCTCTGTTGGGGGGAAGAATATTCACGTTAATTCGCGCGAAGATTCGTACATGAGCATTGTTAGTAATCCACAACCTCCTGCGCAACGGTCTGTGCCGCCCGAGGCCAATGGGACGGTGTCCTCACTATTCGCGATTGCGGGCCTCGTCGCTGGCATCGTGGCCTTCTTGAGTGGCTGGATCCCCGTCTGGGGTTTGATTGCCGGTGGCGCCGCCGTAGCCCTGGCCGCTATCGCTTTGGTGAAGAAGCAGCGCAAGGGTTTCGCCCTCACCGGTCTGATTCTTGGTGGGGTTGCGGCCTTGACCTCCCTCATCACGACAGTTGCACTCCTTGGCGGTATCGCCAGCGTGAGCGAATCGGATGCGGCACTTGATCCGCTCGGTACGAGCAGCGCTTCGCCCGCACCGACAGTCACGACCAAACCGATCTCGACCCCCAAGGCGACGGCGAAACCCACCCCGACGAGCACACCAAGTCCAACCCCGACGGTGGCACCGGCTTCACCGAAACCGGTTGAATCAGTGAGCCAATCTAACGCTTCGAGAAAAGCGCAGAGTTATCTCGACTTCGCATCGTTCTCACGAAGCGGTCTCATCGATCAATTGGTTTACGAAGGCTTTTCGGTGGAAGATGCGACTTACGGATCTGACGCCGTCGGAGCGGACTGGAGCCAGCAGGCGGCGGCCAAAGCGAAAAGCTATCTTGAAATTTCGGCTTTTTCGCGAGAGGGCCTCATTGAACAACTCGCATATGAAGGTTTCAGTGCGGAGGAAGCAGAATTTGGAGTCAGTTCAGTCGGCTTATAGGCCGCTGAGCGTGTCCAGGTGAACTCTTTCTGCGGTGGCGACGTGTGCCGAGCCGCCTGGTAATCTCCGATTGTCCACAACACCCTCCGGTCAGCACGGGTTGAGAAAGTGTGCAAGTCCAGCGCTAAAGAACATGGTCAAGAACGAGGCAGTCGATCCGGTTGGCGAGTTGGGAAAGATTCCCATTACATCGCGGCAAGGAACGCCCTCAAGATCCGCCCAACCGAGTGCGGTTTTGCCTGCTCATGATGACGGCCGAATTGAGCCTAATCTCGACCACGGCGCACAATAAACCACGGTTAGGTTTTAGCTGGCCGTGCGGCCCGACCGCACCCCGTCAACCTCCCCATGTCACACTGGCGCGTATGACGACAGAATTTGACGCTGACGAGGTCGCCCGAAAGGTTGTTGGACGGCTCAAGGAGAAGTTTCCGAAGGCGAGCGTTGACGACGTTGAGCAGATCGTGCGCGAGGAGGTCGCGATACTCGCCGACAAACCTGTGCATGATTACGTGGCGGTGCTGGCGGAGCGCGCCGCGAAGAAGCGACTGAAGCGCGGCTGAGGGCGCATCCGGAACCGACCGGGTCGCACGGTGCGTTTAGCTATCAGGTGTACACCCTGACGACGTGCCAGTTCGTCCCGTCTCGGACGACGTCGAACATGCGTGATAGCTCATCGTCATCGGTGCCCTGAAAGCGCCAGCCCTGACTGTGATCGTTCTCCCGCAGAGGCGGCTCGTCGAGGTGGGTGGGCGTGTCAGTGACGCGGTAGTGCCGGCCCTCCCAGATGAGACCATAGGGCACGCCGCCCTCGAACCACACCGTAGTGAGACTGTCGTTCATCAGCGTCATCGTGGCCCCTTTCGAGTGTCGAACACATGTTCGATACTCTTCAGGGTACGACACGGCACCGCAAACTCCAAGAAGAAGTTCGCCAGCGGCGGCTACGGCTTCTCAGGCTCCGGAATCGGTGACAGCCCAGTGATCGTTGATGCCGCCTGCGAGAGCTGCTCGAGCCATTCGCGGTTCATCTCTGGCGGGGTTGCGTCGTCGAATTCGAACTCGAGGGGGATCTGCGCAGAGATCCATACACTCGACCGGCCCCCGCCCTCGCTCTCGGGCTTATCCCATGAGAACGTGAACGCCTCATTGCGGCGCAACTTATTGACGATGACGAACTTGATGTGCGCGAGGGCGCGGTCGTCCAGGG
>NZ_JANLVV010000212.1:0-1044 GCF_031364185.1 Salinibacterium sp.
GACAAGCGATCCGGCGCCCCGCACATCCAGGGATGATTCGTCCGAGATGTAGACGGCATCTCCACGGTGCAGCGTCGAAGCCCCTCCCAGCGTGAATTCGCCGTCGAGGCACAGGGCGATCGCGGGCCCGTCGAGGGGCAGCACCGCATCCACTTCAATCACCAGCAGCGCGAAGTCGGCGTCGACTGGCCTGAACACCGCGACTCCGGCAGCCGGCGACCGCGGCATAAGGTAGGGCACTGGCAGCGGCCGGAAGTCGAGCACGCTGAGCAGTTCGGGCACGTCGATGTGCTTCGGGGTGAGCCCCCCGCGCAGCACATTGTCAGAGGACGCCATCAGTTCGATGCCCAGGCCCGAAAGGTAGGCGTGGATGTTTCCGGCCGGCAGATACAGCGCCTCACCAGCTTTCAGGGTGACCCGGTTGAGCATCAGCGAAATCACGATCCCGGGGTCGCCAGGGTAGTTCTCGGCGAGCAGCGCGACGGTGGCCAGCTCGGGTGTGGAGTCGGCGCGCAGCTCAGAAACGGCGAGCCCAGACACGGCGGCCACCAGTTCGTCGACCCCCTCGCCGCGGGTGATCAGCCACTCAAAGACGCCGCGCAGCGACTCGTCGCCCGTGAGGCGCTCCAGCAGCGGCGCCGCCGCCTCGGGCGCGACCGCCGCGAGCATGCCCCGAAGGTCGGCGGCAGGCCTGAAGCCGCACAGCGCATCAAATTCGTCACTGAGGGCGTAAATCAGTTCGGGCTTATGAAAGGCATCCCTGTAGTTGCGGTTCGGCGCGTCGAGCGGGATGCCCAGCGCATTCTCGCGTGCGAACCCTTCGGCCGCCTGCGCCATGGTCGGGTGCGCCTGCAGCGACAGCGGCGAACCGGCGGCGAGCACCTTGAGCAAAAACGGCAGCCGACCGTCGACAACATCCAGAAGGGTGTCGTTCGACCCCACGATCCGGCTCGGCGACCCCGGGTGGGCACCGAGCCACAGCTCGGCCTCGGGGGCTCCGGATGCCTCGAATCCCAGCAGCGTCGAGATCGCGCCGTCTGACCC
>NZ_JANLVV010000265.1:0-10369 GCF_031364185.1 Salinibacterium sp.
AGCGACGCGGGATGCTGCACCAGCGAGTCGATTCCGCCGAGCGACACGGCGTGCGACACCAGCCGAAGCGCCTCGGTGAAGCGCACTGCCGCGTCATACCCGCCCGCCAGATCGAGGGCGATGAGTGCGCCAGCACCCGAGGACTGCCGACCGATGAGCCCCTGTGGATCTTGACCCGGAAGCCCCGGATACAGCATCCGAGTGAGCGCCGGATGCCCGACCAGCCGCTCGGCCAGCGTCCCTGCGGTCGACTGCTGCGCCCGAACCCGCACGGGAAGGGTGCGGAGGCCCCGGTGCAGCAGGTAGGCCCCGAAGGGATGCAGCAGCCCGCCGGTGAGGGCGCGCACCTGCCGCAGCCGCACCATCCACTCGACCGGTCCCGAGATCGTGCCGCCCATCGCGTCACCGTGACCGCCCAGGTATTTTGTGGCGCTATGCATGACGAGGGTTGCCCCGTGTTCGCTCGGGCGCTGAAGGATCGGCGTGGCGAATGTGTTGTCGACCATGACGGGCACCTGGCCCGCAGCATCCACGACGGCCCTGATGTCGGTGAGTTCGAGGGTCGGATTTGCGGGGGACTCGAGCAGGACGAGCCCGGTGTCGTCGCGAATTGCTCCCGCGACCTCGTGCGCTTCTGCCCAGGTGACGGTGGTGCCCAGCAGGCCGGTCGCGAGCACGTGGTCGGTGCCGCCGTACAGCGGTCGCAGGGCGACGATGTGCGGTTTCCCGGCCGTGACACAGGAGATCAGCACCGCCGTGAGCGCCGCCATCCCGCTGGCAAACGCGACAGTGCCCGGGGTTCCCTCCAACGCCGAGAGGCCATCCTCGAACCGCGCGACCCCGGGCTGCCACAGTCGCTGGTAGACCGCGGACTGCCCCGCGCCGAGCTCGCCGCCCGTGGCGAGATTCTCGTATGACTCGCCGCCAGCATCCACACCGGGAAGGGGGTTTGTGGTCGACAGGTCGATCGTGGGTACGTGGGATCCCGAGTCGGCCACACCCTCCATCCCGGAGCGCACGGCGATGGTTTCGAGGTGTGACAACGGTGGCAGCATCCTCAGATGAAAGCAGATTCCGGCGTGTAACTCAATGATCATCGAAGGTACTGGTGCAACTAGGCAAGCTTCCGCATAAACTGCGAAATAAGCAGAGGAATCACCCATGACGCCGAAGAATGACGACCTTGACCATATCGACCGAGCGCTCCTGCGTTCGCTATCCCTGAACGCGCGAGCATCCGGGGCGGCGCTTGCGGCCGAGCTCGGGGTGGCCGAATCGACAATTTCGGCACGGATGCGACGACTCCACCACAGCGGACACCTCCGTGGATACCGCGCTATCGTCGACCTCGCGGCGCTCGGGGGGTCGCTGCAGGCGCTAGTGGCGGTGCGACTCGGTCGACACGCGCGGGCGCAGATCGACGACTTCCGCGGCTCCGCTCCGCACTGGCCCGGGGTTATCTCGTTGTTCCATATGGGCGGGGCCGACGACTATCTGCTGCACGTGGCGGCCGCAGATGCCGCCGGGCTGCGGGACTTCGTGCTCGAGCATCTGGCCGAGCATCCCGCCGTCGCTCACACCGAAACGAACATCATTTTCGAACATGTAGAGGGCGACGGCTGGCACAAACTCGCCCGGTGACGGCGCGACGGAGTCGTCAGTATCAACTCTCATATGGCATAGATGCGCCATCCGTGCCAGAATCCACTTGTGGATGCCACGCTAGTGCTCGGTAAGCAGGGTCGACTGGTGGTACCGGCCGCCGTCCGAACCGCTCTCGGGCTCAAGCCCGGTGATCACTTGCACCTTCATGTATCCGGGCGGCGACTGGTTCTTCAAAGCCAGGAAAACGCCGTCGCGGAGTTGCGCGACCTGGGCCAGCACGTCTCGACGGCTCGCTCGCTGGTTGATGAGCTGCTCATCGAGCGCCGCCGGGCGGCCGCCGTCGAATGACGGTCCTGGATGCCTCAGCGATCCTCGCCCTGATCCACAACGAACCCGGTGCCGACATGGTAGCCGCCGAACTCACGTCAGCTACGCTCGGGGCCGTGAATCTCGCCGAAGTCGTCGGCAAGCTCGTCGACGCAAATATCGAGATCGACCGGGTGCGTGAGCTTCTCGCCGCAGCCGGGGTCACGATAGAAGCGCTCTCGGAGAAGGACGCCGAGTTGGCGGGCGCGTTGCGGTCCCTCGAAGGAGGGCGGTCACTATCGCTGGGTGATCGTTGCTGTCTGGCACTGACGTTGCGGAGCATCCCCCCGGAGGTGCTCACGGCCGACCGGGCATGGGCCGACCTGGACCTACCCATCACCGTGCGACTCATCCGGTAGCGGCACGCTATCGCAGCAACTCGGCTCCGGTACTACAACCGCTTGGCCAGCCAGTGCTGCGCGTATGGCTCAGAGTTGAACGCGACCACTTCCGTGTAGCCGAGCCGAGAGTAGAGCCGACGTACTTCGCTGAGGTCTGATCGCGTATCCAGTCTCACCAGGTCGTGGCCGATATCCCGTGCGCGCTGTTCGAGTTCTGTGACGATGCCTTCCCCGACGCCCGCGCCACGCTGATCTGGTCGCACGAAGACCCGTGTCAACTCGCTGGTTGCTCGGTCCACGAATCGCAGGCCGCCGCACCCCACGGTTTCGCCATCGCGCGTCGCAATGATGAGCACACCGGTCTTGCCCTGCAGGTCGGCGCTGGGCTCGAGCCGTAACGCGTCGTCGATCTCCTGAGAAGTCGCGCCACGAGTGGGGTGGCGACCGACGATATCGGCGAAGTATTCCCGCAGAATCCCCGCAGCCGCCGCCGAGGCGGGATCAACCGCCGCGAAAGTGAGGTCAGGCATGCCTCGACGGTAGCGCGAATGGCCGTTGCATCATGTTGATAACTCCTGCAACTTCGGGGGAAACGCCGCCCGCGGGCCCGGATTCTCAGGGATTCTCAGGGGGGACCGAGCCCGACATCGTCCGATTGCAGGAGTTATCAACATCACCGGTGTGCGACCACCACGCGACGGCGCCGTCGCGTGGTGAGACGGGCGGGTTCACGGCTGTCGTTCTGCCTGGACTCATAGGGTGGAGGCATGATCCTGACTGCGCTCAAGAACCGCGACTGCTGACGTGGCCGACTACGACCTCGTGGTGATCGGCGCGGGCCCGGCCGGAACGTCGGCGGCACTTCGGGCGGCGGAGCTGGGGGCTCGTGTGGCGGTGGTCGAGGCATCCCGAACCGGGGGAACCTGCGTCAACACCGGCTGCGTGCCCACCCGCGTGCTGGCCAAGACCGCACGCCTGGTGCGCGAGGTGCGCATCGCCCACGAGTACGGCATCGCGGTGAGCGCGCCCGAGGTGCAGTGGGGCGCGACCGTGACGCGCGTGCGAGCCACGGTCGACAGGGTGCGTTCGCTGAAAGACGAGGCCGGACGGTTCGACGCTGCCGGGGTCGAGTTGATCTTCGAAGGCAAGGCGAGGTTTGTGGATGCCACCACCCTCGCCCTCGACAGCGGCAGGCTGATCACCGCCGACTCCGTGATCATCGCCGTGGGAGGGCACTCCCGGCGCCTGCCCATTCCCGGCGCCGAGCTTGCGACCGTGCCGGAGCACGTGCTCGACCTGCCCAGGCTCCCCGGTCGCGTCGCCATCATCGGCGCCGGCAACACGGGCGCGCAGCTCGTGACGGTCTTCAGTTCGTTCGGCTCTGCGGTGACGCTTCTGGATGTCGCGCCCAGGGTGCTTGCGGCCTCTGACGCGGATGTGTCTGCCGCCGTGTCCACCGCGTTCGTGGAGCAGGGTGTCGCCGTGCATACGGGCCTGGATGGCGTCGAGAGCCTCACCTCGGCGGCGGATGGCTCGATCGTGCTCGTGTGGCGCGAGGGAGGGCATCCGGTCTCGAAAGAGTTTGACGCTGTCATTATGGCGACCGGCTGGCCTGCGGATGTCGACGATTTGGGGCTGGTCACTGCCGGCATCACGACCGAGCGATCGTCGATCCCGGTGGACCAGTATTTTCGCAGCGTCGTTCCGCACATCTATGCCGTCGGGGATGCCAACGGTCGAGACATGCTGGTGCAGGCGGCCCATTTCGAGGGCGAGGCGGCCGCGGAGAATGCCGTGCTGGACGCTAACCGGCGCACTCCGCACCACCTGCTGCCGGCCGGAGGATTCACCGACCCCGACTATGCCGGTGTCGGCCTGACCGAGGAGCAGGCGCGGGCTCGGGATCCGAAGTGTGTCGTTGCCACGGTGCCGTACTCACAACTTGACCGTGCCGTGATCGACGACCGAGGTCGAGGCTTCCTGAAGCTGATCGCGGATCGACGTCGGGAGCTCATCCTCGGCGCTCATGCCGTCGGGGAGAACGCGATCGAGGTGGTGCAGTCCGTGACCACCGCGATGGCGGCCGGAATTGACCTGTCCACTCTGGCGGGCGTGAAGTTCGCGTATCCGACGTACAGTGCAGTGATTGGGCTAGCGGCTCGCAAACTATTGACAGAGCGGGACGAAGTACAGGGCTGAACTCGGACTACAACTTCCCGAAGTTGTAGTGCCGCAACACCTGGGCGGGTGTGAGTGCGACCTTGTAGGCGGCAGCAAACTTCATCGATCCGGTGTAGAAAGGGTTTGCGCCGGTCGACGGCCAACCGTTCTGATTGTCGTGTCCCACTCTCCAGTGGCCGTTATAGCTCACCACAGTGGTGAAAGTCGGGCTGGTAGTGGCCGATGCTACGACTGCACCGTCCATGTAGAGCGTCATTCCTGCGGCCGAGAAGGTGCCCACCGCGTGGTGCCAGACGTTGTCCGTATACGTCAAAGGACTGGTGACGATTCGCGCGGCGTTATTGTAAACGCCGAAAATGACCTGGCCAGTAGATGAGATGTACAAGTGGCGGTCGTACGAGCTTGAGGACCCCGACTGCAAATTGCCGAAGCCCATAAGTTTGCCGCTTTTCACGGTGGTTTTGAACCATACTTCCACCGAAAAAATCTGGGGGTTCGTAACCAGGGTGGGGGTACTCACGTTGCTGGTCGAACCGTTGAGCAGGTATGCTCCCGGGGCGTCATACTTGCAGGCCGTGGGGGTGGTGGTGTCGGTGGTCATCGATCCGAGGTAGGTGCCGTTAGCAGGGACAGCCGAGGAATCAACCGCGACCGTGGAACCGGATGCCTCATTGAGTGCATACGCGAAGTAGGCATTCGCCTTATCGAGGGCAACGGCATCCGCACACGTGAAGCTAGCCTTCGTGGTGGTCGTATTTGTGGAGTTCTGGACACTCGCGATGTACGCCCCCGACGTACTCGGCGCCACGAGAGCCGCAATGCATAGTGCGACGGTGGCGGTCAGAAGTGCAACGCGTCGCCGGGTAGGCGAGCTAGGAAGTCGTGACATCAGAGAGTTCTTTCCTCCTTCTCATCACTCGGTGGCAGCCCTACTATCAGGCACCACAGCAACGGCGTTGCGCAGGCCAGCCCAAAGAGAATCCAACCCAGCAGTGACAGGTTGAGGGTTGAACCGAGCTGGTAGCTGCCGTTGTCGAGAAGCCCGGGGATGTTGAGTTGTCCGACTTGCCCGCTCACCAGGTCGACAAAGGTTCCACCAATGGCCTGCACCCTGATCGGCATGAGACCGGTCGAGACAACGGTGGCCTCGGCACCCGACTGAGTCGTAACGAGCTCCAGGATCGCAACCCCGACGAAGGGGCGCAGGATAAAAGCCGTGACCGCCGCCACGAGCGAGAAGCCGAGGATGCGTGCAACCGAACGCCGCAGAGCCGTGCGCAGGAACCCGCTGAGAAACCACACCACTGTGCCGCCGATTACCAGGAACGGGATCGAACGAAGCAGCCATCCAACGCCGGGAAGCACCCGAGTGGCCTGACCTACGATGTCGGGCTGACCCAGAACCCAGGGGTCGGTCGCCCCATTGATGTCTCCCTGCGTAGTGAGGCCATCTGAGTCGACCTTCACGATTCGATGGGTGTACACCTCAGTAGTCGCTGGCGGGATGAACGTGATGATGTCTCCCACTGAGAGTGTGTCGATCGAGACCGGCGTGCTGAGCACGAGGGTGCCGACGGGGGCCGCCTGACCCATGGAAGGCGACTCCACGATGAACCATCGACCTCCAGAGATCCAGAAGATCGCGGCGATGATAACGGCGGCGGCGGCGAGGGCTCCCCAGGACCAGAGCGCGATGGTTCGGGCACGCGCGCCGCGGGGGGTGGTGGTAGTGGTCACGGGTTTCCGACCTTCATAGCGAGAACGCCCGGCGACGGGATGGAACGTCGCCGGGCGAAATCTCGCGTCCTAGCTGGTGAACTTCCAGGTCAGCGGCAGGGACGCCTGCAGGCCCTGGTAGGTGTTATCCGCCGTAGTGTCGACCGATACCGCGAAGTTGAACGGCACGGCCACGCCGGCCGCGGGCGGGCCTGCAATCGTGATGACGCCGCCGGCAGCGAGGGCCGCCGCGGTGCCGCTGAAGATGGTGGTAACGCCTGAGGTCAGAACAACATTGATCTTGGAGCAGAGGTTTGTGGCCGCCCCGACGCCGCCAGTGGTCTGCGTGCAGAGTCCAGGCGTGAGCGTGAAGGTGGCCGCATTTACGGTTCCCGTGTTCTTGATGGTGATCGGCGTGTTCACCGGGGCGGCCCCGGGGATCATGGCCGTGCTGCCACCGAATTTGTTGATCGTGGCGCAAGTAGCCGCGTTGGTGTAAATCGTGCCGCCGTCGGTGCTCAGGCAAGTCACGATGGTGCCCGATGTAGTTTTCTCCTCCATCGTGAGGCTTCCCGTGGCGGCGGTGTTTGTCGAGTTCTGGATGCTGGCAACGAAGCCCGAGAGGGTCCCGGTCATGCTGACAGACAGCAGAACGGCCCCAAGAAGACCGGTGGCGATGGCTACCGGTGTGAAACGGCGCCGCTTCGGCGCCAAGGCGTGCTGAGACATTATTTACCCCAATTAATCGCTGATGGGGCTAGCCCCCCCACACCGGTCGAGTACCGGTGATTCATATTGTGAAGTACCCCGCGATATACTGCAACACCCCCAACCGGGGTACGGCGGTGTCCTCATTTTGTGCTGGATTGTGTACCCGAGACCGCTATGGAGTGGAATCCTCAGACACTCCAGCGGCCCGACACTCAGAGTCCCAAAGCCGATCTCGCGAATCGAAGCGCATCTACCGCAGAGACGCCGAGCTCCGTTGCCCGGGTCGCGTACGCGCTGGCCATGGCCTGGAGGGACTCTCCGGCTGTGCCCTTGGTGCCGCTGATGACCGTGCCGTTGCGTCCTCGCGTCTCGACGAATCCATCATTCTCGAGAATGCGGTAGACACGAGCCACCGTGAAAGGGGCCACCCCGAGTTTGGCAGCGAGCGTCCTCACCGCCGGGAGCTTCGCGCCGACGATGAGTTCTCCCGCTTCGATCTGCCCGATAATCTGCGTCCGCACCTGTTCGTATAGGGTCACCGTCGACTCGGTATCGATCTTCACCACACCACGCTATCGCGGCATACCAACCGTCGTACGATCAGACGATGGTGGATGTGGATGCTGTGGTCGTCGGCTCCGGACCGAACGGGTTAGCGGCGGCGGTCACCCTCGCCCGCGCGGGACTCTCGGTGCACGTCGTCGAGCGTGCAGACACGATAGGCGGCGGGGCCAGGACCGCAGAGCTGACGCTGCCCGGCTTTCGCCATGACGTCGGGTCCGCGGTTCATCCGATGGCGCTCGCGAGCGGATTCTTCCGCCGGTTCGAACTTCAGCGCCGCATGGAGCTCGTCGTGCCGGAACTCTCGTACGGGCATCCACTCGATGGCGGTCGCGCCGGGCTTGCCTGGCATGATCTCGAGCGCACGGTCGATGACCTCGGTCGCGATGGCGAAGCGTATCGGCGGATTATGGCGCCACTCGTGCACAGGGCCGACCGCCTTGCGCAGTTCACGCTGTCCCCCCTGCTGCAGGTGCCGCGGCATCCACTGACCACCGTTCTGTTCGGATTGGCCGCGCTCGAACAGGGCTCACCGGCCTGGAACGCGCGCTTTGCCGAGGAGGTGGCGCCCGCGATGCTCACCGGAGTCGCGGCGCACGCCATCCAGCGCATGCCGAGCCTCGCTACGGCGGCGGTGGCGCTGACCCTGGGGGCGCATGCGCACGCTCGCGGCTGGCCGGTGCCGATCGGCGGCAGTCAGAGCATCGCGGATGCCATGGCCGACGACCTGCTGGCCCATGGCGGCATCATCAGCACGGGAGTGGATGTCGCATCGCTGAACGATCTGCCGCGAGCCACCGCGACGCTACTCGACGTGAACCCGCGCGCGATGCTCGACATCGCGGGCGATCTGCTGCCGCACAGATACCACAGGAGAGTAGAACGGTTCCGGTTCGGCAACGCGGCTGCGAAAGTCGACTTTGCGCTCTCGGGGCCGGTGCCATGGACGAACGCCGCGCTCGCCGCCGCGGGGACTCTGCACCTCGGCGGTACCCGGCGTGAGATTGCGCAGACCGAAGCTGAGGTCAACGCCGGCCGGCACAGCACGAACCCGTATGTGCTCGTTTCGCAACCGTCGACCATCGATCCCGGTCGCGCTCCCGCGGGTCGGCACGTGCTGTGGACGTACACGCACGTTCCGAGCGGATCGGAGATCGACCAGAGTGAGGCCATCACCGCCCAGATCGAAAGATTCGCTCCGGGGTTTCGCGACCTCATCCTCGCGAGTGTCGGCACGACCGCAGCCCAGATGCAGCGGAACAATCCGAACTATGTGGGCGGCGATATCTCGGCCGGCGCCGCCACGTTCGGCCAGCTCGTAGCGCGGCCCGTGCTCTCGACCGATCCCTGGAGAACGCCCGCAGAGGGACTCTACCTCTGCTCCTCCTCCACCCCGCCGGGCCCCGGTGTGCACGGCATGGCTGGCTACCACGCGGCGCGCAGCGCCCTGGCGCACGAATTCGGCATCCACAGCGGGCCGTCGCTCGCCATCGGGGGGTAGCGGTTCAGCGGCGCGGCCGCTTTCTCCGATAGCACTGATCGGCTGCACTGATCTGTTGCATTCATCCATCAACACCGTTGTCGGGATGCTGCGAGTGGGGCGACCGTGACCGCACGCCTGTCGGAAGTGCAGCGGCTCAGTCGTGCTGGCGGTGGATGAGCCGCGACAGCACGATTGCGCTGCGGGTGTGGTCGACATTGGGGGCCAGCCGCACCTTCTCCAGGGCCACCTCGAGCGAGGCGATGTCTCTCGAGCGCATGTGCACTATGGCGTCCGCTGACCCGGTCACGGTGCCGGCATCCACCACTTCAGGAACACTGGAGAGGATGCGCTTCAGCTCTTCCGGCGCGACGGTGCCACGGCAGAATAATTCGACGTAGGCCTCTGTCGCCAGCCCGTCGACGGCGGGATCGACCTGGATGGTGAACCCCCGGATGACGCCATCGGCAACGAGCCTGTCCACACGGCGTTTAACCGCGGAGGCCGAGAGCCCGATCACCTCCCCGATATCGCCGTAACCGGCTCGCGCATTCAGTCTCAGCAGGTCGATTATGCCGTAGTCGAGGTTATCCACGGCGCCAGCCTATGGTGAAAACCGGCGAAGACGCATCCAAAGACGCGAGTTAATTGCGCCATACGCTGCGAAAACGCGGATAGGTGCGTGAAACACTGGAAGGATGACCTTGACTGACCAGCAGATAACCCCAGCCCGGATCGCAACGAAGCGCACAGTGCTGATGTGCCGCCCCAGCTACTTCACCGTCGTGTACCGGATCAACCCATGGATGGATCCCGCGTTGCCGACCGACACCGCGCTCGCGGTTCGCCAGTGGGAGACCCTCTACCAGGCCTACGTCGATCTCGGTTTCGACGTGCATCTGATCGACCCGATCGACGGCCTGCCCGACATGGTTTATGCGGCCAACGGCGGATTTGTCATCGACAACATTGCCTACGGCGCAAGCTTCACCTACCCCGAGCGCCAGCCCGAGGGCCCCGCCTACATGGACTGGTTCCGCGCGGAGGGGTTCGATGTCCGTGTTCCCGCCGAGGTCAACGAGGGCGAGGGCGACTTCCTTCTGGTGGATGGCGTCATTCTCGCCGGCATGGGCTTTCGCAGTGCATCCAACAGCCATCAGGAACTGGCCACGATCTCGGGCCGCCAGGTTGTCTCGCTCAACCTCATCAACCCGAGTTTCTACCACCTCGACACGGCCATCGCGATCCTGGATGACACCAACATCGCCTACCTGCCCTCGGCGTTCGACGAGCCGTCACTGGAGATTCTGCGCGAGCGCTTCCCCGAGGCCATCCTCGTCTCCGAGGAGGACGCCGCGGTACTCGGCCTGAACTCGTTTAGCGATGGATACAACGTGGTCATCGCCGC
>NZ_JANLVV010000128.1:0-9224 GCF_031364185.1 Salinibacterium sp.
GAACGCGTTCGAGGTGCCCGCGATGCTGGCTCCCGGAAGCCTGCACAACATGCTCACGGTATTCCTCGATCCGTCGAAGGCCAAGGGTGGAATCTCGAACGTCGTCAACGGCACGGGGGGTGCCTCGATTATCGGCAATGCCAGCATCCCCATCACCGTGAGGGACTATCCTGCCATTCCCGACACGGTCGCCCCGTCGGTCACCATCACCGATAACACCACCGCCTCTGCGACTGGTGACGTCACCTTCACCTTCACCTTTAGCGAAGATGTCGGCATCAGCTTCATCGCCACGGACGTTGTTGTAACGGGTGGTACCGGAGGCGCATTCATTCGAGTGGATGCCACACACGCCACGCTCGTCGTTGCCCCACCGGTCAACTCCACCGGTGTGATCGATGTCAGCGTCGCAGCGGGCGCGTTTAGCGACAAGGCTGGTAATGCCAACACCGCACCAGCCGCTGCCCGGCAGATTTACGACACGGTTGCTGCACCGCCACCACCAGCTCCGGGAGACCTATTCACCTTCGACGAGGTAGTACCACCGACTCTGACCGGCTTCGGGGGTGCGGAACCGACCATCGTGGTCGACCCCACCAACGTCGCCAATAGGGTGGTGAAGATTGTCAAGGGCGTTGGAGCCGCGGTGTGGTCGGGCACCACTATCTCAACTCTTCCGAACGCGGCGGTCCACAGGATCGCTTTCACTGGCAGCTCGACGTCATTGACGGCCCGGGTATGGTCTCCGGACGCGGGAATTGCAGTGCGGCTAAAGGTCGAGAATGCGGCAGACGGCGGTCAATCGGCGGAGACTGACGTCATCACGTCCGTGAGCGGCGGCTGGGAAACGCTGACGTTTAATCTAGCCAACCAGGCAGTAGGAACACCCTCCCTCAACCCCGCGCTGACCTACAACAAGGTGTCGATCTTCTTCGACTTCGGCACCGGCGGCACCGGCAAGACCTATTATCTGGACGATCTGAATCTCGCCCCGACCGGGATCTGACCTCCGACACATCGGCTCGCAGACGGTAGGTCGGAGCTCAACCTCCGGGACTCGAGGTTTTGGACCGAATTTGCTAGCAGAGAATGAGACGCATGAACATCACGCTGCTTCATATCGACGATTGCCCGAGCTGGGTCGAAGCTGAGAGCCGGCTCAGCACGGCACTGGCTGGTGCCGATATGCCCGGTACCCCGGTGAAAGTCGTGACGGTGATGAATGCGGCGCATGCAGTGGCACTGAACTTCGCGGGTTCGCCCACCATCCTCATCGACGGGGTCGACCTCTTCCCGGACGGGGCCCGCGCGAGCGATCTTGCCTGCCGCATCTACCGCACGCCGAACGGCCTTGCCGGGTTGCCGACCGTCGAACAGATAGTGGATGCGCTCGCGCGGCGGCACCGTCCATGAGCGCCCGGTATGAGGAGTTGGACTGGCAGTCGACCGCCCTGGGGGATCTCGTGCTTCGCCGACGCAAGGATGCCTCCCTGGGCGTGGAGATTTTCGAGGTGAAGCTTGGCGACGAATTTCTGATGTCGAGCCTGTTCACTGTGGCCGAGGAGCAGTTGGCCGATCTCGGTTTGGCCGTCACGACGGGCGAAGAACTCACGGTACTGGTGGGTGGGCTTGGCCTGGGATATACGGCCATCGCCGCACTTCGCGATGATCGCGTGGCCGAGATGACGGTGATCGATGCGATGCCGGCGGTCATCGATTGGCATGAGCGTGGGCTGCTACCTGTCTCCGAAGCCCTCTCGGGCGATGCCCGCACGAGATTTGTGCTGGGTGACTTCTTTGCTCTGGTGCGGAGAGAGCCCGGGCCAGCTGAGTCTCGTTACGACGCAATATTGCTCGATGTGGATCACTCGCCGCGCCACCAGCTGGATTCCAGCCACGCAGATTTGTACACCGTTGCAGGGCTGCAATCGCTCACCCGGCACCTCACGGACGGCGGGGTATTCGCGCTGTGGTCGGATGACCCGCCGGATCCGGAGTTTTTGGCGATGATGGCCGTCGTGTTTTCCGAGGCCCGGGCACACGTTGTTGACTTCGACAATCCGTTGACCGGCGGCACTTCGTCAAACACGGTGTACGTCGCTCGTTGATTCAGGCAAGCCGCGTCTCAGGCCTGCCCGGACCGCTCTCGCACCTCGGTTGCTACCGATTCGAGCGCGGCAGTGAAGTCGGCGAGTTGGCGCGCATTGAGACTGCTCGTGGAGGCCGATAACATGGCCGTAAATTCGCGATGGATGCTCTCCATCACCTCGTTGCCCTTCGGCGATAACTCGAGGTAGAGGCTGCGGCGGTCATCGGGGTGATCGACCCGGTCGACCAGTCCCATATCGACAAGCCGACGGGAGATGGCGGTAATCGCACCGGTGGTCATACCGAGGTGCGCGGCGAGATCTTTCGGAGTGACACTCACCACCCGCGCGACCCGGAACAGTGCACGCAGTTCGGTGCCGTTCACCCCGGCTTCTCGTGCTATCCGGAGCCGATTGCCGTCGAGGGCATTGACGAACGCGCTCGCGGACGCGGCAAATCCCGTAAGAATGTGCGACGTACGCTCCTGAATTGCCACTGCACCTCCGTTCCACGGCCAACCGACCGAGGGAAGCAGCGGCCACTTCAACCGTCCCTCAAGAGTTCTTAGTGTAACGAAGAATTCAGAACAATCTCAGTATGTAGTTGAATCACTATGTCAGTTAACAAGTAAGCTATGTTGCGCCACCGAGAAGTTCACCGCGGCGCACACCAACACCACTACCAGTCCAATGGAGGACATCGTGATTCCTGACAGTCTGACTCAAGGTCAGTACGACACCGTATATAACTTCCTTTCACTCGTCATCGCGTCACAGCTCTTCACGGCGCTGTTCCTTCTCATCGCACTGCCACGGATCCTCCCTCGGTATCGCCAGGCCGTCACGGTCGCGATAGTCGTGTGTGGCATCGCGGCTTACCACTACTTCAGGATCTTTGACTCGTTCAAAGACGCGTTCGTCACCGACGCCATCGGTGGAGCAGGTGACTACTCGCAAGCGGCTGGCTCCAGCTTCAACGAGGGCTACCGATACGTCGACTGGCTACTCACGGTTCCCCTCCTCCTCGTCGAACTCGTCGCGGTCCTGGCCCTGGCCCGCGCGGTGCAGTCCAGCCTGCTCAAGAAGCTCGTACCTGCTGCTGCCCTCATGATCATCCTCGGATACCCGGGGGAGATCAGTGGTGACGACGGGCTACGGGGCCTCTTTGGCCTGCTGTCGACCATCCCGTTCCTGTTTATTCTCTACGTACTCTTCGTGCAGCTGACCAAATCGCTGGACAACCAGCCGGCGGGAGTTCGAAAGACCCTCAGCCAGCTGCGGTTCCTGCTGCTGCTCAGCTGGGGCGTGTACCCGATCGCGTACCTGCTTCCCCTGCTGAACATCGCCGGTTCGGACGCCTGGGTCATCAAGCAGGTCGGGTATTCCGTCGCGGACATTCTGGCGAAGTGCGTCTACGCGATCATCATCTTCCAGGTCGCACGCATTAAATCACTCGCCGACGATCCCGCTTTTGCCGTAATCGAAAGTGCACACGACGAGAAGTCAGCGCGGGTCTAAGCAAACCATCGGCGTTCCGGAGATTTCATCTCTCCGGTCGTAGATCTGAAAGACCCCGTCATGGTGTGGCGGGGTCTTTTGGCTGCCGCCGGGCAGCTGGATGGGCTCCCCGGACCAGCACGAGCCACGGGTGGTGTCAAGGCCCGGGGCGGATTACGGCTGCGCCGCACACCGACAATATGATCGGGCCATGTTATCGAGCTCGTTCACGCCGTCCATAGGCTCCGACCTGCTCGCCGTAGCTCAACCGGGCAGCTCACACTATGGAGCGTGATCAAATGGTCAAGAACACCGCCGCATTCATTTACAACCCGATCAAGGTCGACCTTGACGCGCTCAAGGCTGCTGTCGCGGCGGAGCCTTCCGCCGCAGGATGGAAGGTGCTGTGGCTTCCGACCTCTAAGGAAGATGCGGGACAGGGGCCAGCAAAGCAGGCCATCGACACGGGGGCCGACCTCATCATCACGGCAGGCGGCGACGGGACGGTGCGCGCGGTCGCCGAAGTGGTGCGAGGAACCGGCACCACGATGGCCCTGCTGCCCTCCGGCACCGGTAATCTGCTCGCCCGCAACCTCTCACTGACGCTGGATGACACGGCCGACTCCCTGGCAACGGCGTTTGGTGGCACCACCCGCGATATCGACGTGGCCGGCATCGAAATCCGGCGCGCGGACCGCTCCACGGATAGCCACGTGTTCCTCGTGATGGCAGGAACCGGACTCGACGCGAAAATCATGTCGAACACGGACTCCGAGTTGAAGAAGCGGGTGGGCTGGCTCGCCTATGCGCATGCCCTATTCGTGGTGCTTCGAGATAAGAACACGCTACGACTCAACTACAAGGTTGATGCCGACCGCACCAGGTCGGCGCGAGTGCAGGCGATTATCATCGGAAACTGCGGATCACTTCCGGCGAACATCCTGTTGCTCCCTGACGCCGTGGTGGATGACGGGCTGCTCGACGTCATCGTCGTCAAGCCGGAGTCGTTTCACGGGTGGCTCGAGGTGATGGTGAAAATTTTCTGGGAAAACGGAATTGTTGGCCGCCTCAGGTGGGGCAGACGCGCCAGGGGCTTGAAGACGGACTCGGTCGACTTCCGCCAGGCCAAGACCCTCGTCATCAAGCTCAATAGGGCCGAGGAGGTGCAGCTCGATGGGGATCCGTTCGGAGAGATGGTCGCGTGTCGAATCACCGTCGATCCCGGCGCGCTCACTATCAAGGTGCCCCAGGGCTGAACGTTAGCGCCCCTCCGATCGCGTACGGTCGAGACATGAGCGCAGCAGCATCCACTCGAGAAGGCAGCCCTGCCCTCGGTGCAACCGGGCTGGTCATCGCTGGTTTGATATGCCAGGAGGTCGGGGCCGCGTTCGCGGTGACGCTGTTTCCGGCCGTCGGCGCCGTGGGGATGGTGAGCCTGCGCCTGGCGTTCTCGGCCGCGATCCTGATGCTGGTGTTTCGGCCCCGATTGCGTGGTCGATCACGCGCCGACTGGATGACCGTGGTCGCGTTCGGGCTGTCGCTGGCCGGAATGAATGTGCTGTTCTACGAAGCTCTTGCGAGGCTTCCCCTGGGCGTGACGGTCACGATCGAGGTGCTCGGTCCACTGATCCTGTCGGTGGTGGTGAGCCGACGGGCATCCAGTTGGTTGTGGGCCGTGTTGGCGTTCGCCGGTGTTGCGCTCCTCGGGCGCGGAGGGTTCGACTCGCTCGACCCGGTCGGCGTGCTGTTCGCGGCGGGTGCCGGGGGGCTGTGGGTCGCATACATCCTGCTGTCCGCGCGCACCGGTACGCGGTTTGAGCGACTCGATGGCCTCGCGCTGGCCATGACGCTGGGGGCACTCGTGGTGGTGCCGTTCGGCGCTGCGACGGCCGGAGCGGCGATCATCCACCCGCAGATTTTGCTATTAGGACTTGCCGTGGCGGTGCTGTCGTCAACCATTCCCTATGGGTTGGAGCTGCTCGCGCTGAGGCGGCTGCCCGCCGCGACGTTCTCCATCCTGCTCAGCCTCGCGCCAGTGCTCGCGGCGCTCGCCGGCCTCCTGATCCTCGGTCAGCAGCTGGGAGCGATTGACCTCGTCGCCATGCTGCTCGTGGTGGCCGCCAGCATGGGAGCCGTACACGCGGCCAACCGCCGAACCACAACCCCCGAGGTGACACCATGACCATGATCACCCGTCGAGAGGTGGCCCTGCGCCTCGACATTCCGCTGGAAATGGCCAGGCGCCACGACATTCCCTCCCGCATGTCGGAGCAGCAGCTCGAGGCGCTTCGAGCGGACCCGCCGGTGTGGCTTGCGCAGTCCTGGGCCAATCGCACGGGCAAAAAAGTGGTTTGGGTGCAGCTGACCTGCGAGGTCTGCGGTTTCACAGAGGCGGCGCGACCCAAGAAATGGTGGCCGGCGTTTACGTGGATCAGTTGTGCGGATCATCACCCCGAAGACCTTCCGACTGCGGCAGCGGGCATGGTGCGACACGAAGTGGACGGCGTGGGGAGCAGGTTCGTCGGGATCGTCGATGAAGTGTCCGGTGATACCGTGAAGGAATGAGCGACGAAGCCCGGTTCGACCCACGCTTCGACCCCGCGTTCCAACCCGGTTTTGAGGGCCTGCTCGAATCGCAGGCACCGGTTCAACCTGCGATGGCACAGAATCTGACGGTGCCTCCCGCCGTACGGTCACCTCCAGTGACGCTCGATGCTGCGATTGCGCGTGATCTCGTCGAGGAGACTCCCGCAGGGATCAACCCTTTCATCGTGGTGCTGGGTGTCGTCGCCCTAGTGCTGCTCGGGGGAGGCCTGTTCCTGGCATCCAGGCTGCAAGAGATGTTCGCTGTCTCGCAAGGCGGCTCGACGTTCGACTACGTCACAGCACAGTTGGTGATCTACTCGGCCCCGCTCATGATGACGCTCGGGGCCGCCACCGCAATCGGCGTGCTGTTCCTCTACGCCGTGCGTCGGGGTCGAGGCTCGTAACAACCTCTCGAGGTGCCCGGGGGGCCGTCATTTCTCCTTCGGATCGAGAGGCTTTCCGTTAAGAAGAATTCCGGGCGATGACTGGTTGGCGACGGGCGATGTGGCATCCACTTCCACAGGCGCACGGCTCATGATTGGGCGACCACCTCTCCGAAGCGCACCGGCGTTGCCGCGCAGAACGCTCACCAGGGTCCCAATGCCGATGCCGAGCCCAAACACGATCGGAATCACGTTCTCGAGCGTGTTGTTGCTGAACTGATTGCGGACGGTGGTTTGGAATGCCGAACCGACAATCCCGCCGTCGCCTCCCACCGCGGAGAAGGTATTGTAAAACCCGGCCACCAGTCCCACGAGGGTGCCCACCACCATCGCGACGAGGGTGATCCCCGCAAACGGTGCCCGTGCCCCCGCCGAGAGTGGCCCGCTGGCCCCTCTGACGTACAGCCCGCTCATGACCAGCGGAATGGCAATCGCCACGAAACTCGTAATGGGACCAATAACGAGCCCAACGATGGCGAAGATCGTCAACGAGACGGGGATCCCGAGAAGGGCAAACGCGAGGCCCCGGCGGACATTGGGTTCCGGCTCACCTGGTAGGGGGTTGGTCACAAAATCTCCTTCGTCGTCTATCGCAACCATACCGATTGACCGCCCATTGCGTTGCCTCTAGGACTGGCACCGGGGGCACCAATAGGTGTTCCTCAGTTGCAGGGCATTCTCCCCCAGCTCTCCCCTCAGAATCTTTGTTCCGCAGCGCAGGCAGGGCTTGCCCGCGCGCCCATACACCCAGTCGGTGGTACCACGCAAAGTTCCGGTAGTGGTGCGCTCAGCGCGATCCTTGTTTGCTTCGATCAGGCGCTTACCGAGAGTGACCATTCTTGGCAGGTCATTCACCTCCCCAACTGGCCTGGTGGGCAAAACCCCCCGAAGAAAACACAGCTCGCAGCGATAGACGTTGCCGAAGCCGGCGAGGTTTCGCTGGTCGAGCAGGGCAAGACCAATCTCGCGATCGGGGTCGCTACTGAGGTTGTCTATGGCCGTCGCTGCATCCCAGTCCGGGCCGAGAAGGTCGGGCCCCAGGTGGCCGACTACATCATCCTCTTCGGCGCGATCGACGACCTCGAATAGCCCAAGCTCGAAGCCGACAGCAACATACTGATCGTTTTCGAGGATGGCGCGCGCCTGCCATGCGGGCCGTCGCCATCGTGCCTCGTGCGAGTAGAGGTGCCATGAACCCTCCATCTTGAGGTGACTGTGAAGCGTATATTCCCCCACGCGCATGAGCAGGTGCTTGCCCCGGCTCACAACCTCGTCAACGGTGTGACCCGTGAGGTCGATTGTCGCGAATTTCGGAACCCGGATGTCGCAACGCGTCAACACGCTGCCATCGAGCGCCGCGGCCAGGTTCTTCGCCGAGCGGTAGACCGTGTCGCCCTCAGGCACGCAGCCTCAACCCCTGGGGTGTGGGCACGAAGCCGGCATCGACAAGCAAACCACCCAGCGGAGTGCCGATGGAGAAATCGCCGTTGATGCGCTCAATGCGCAGCTTTCCCAACCGCGTTCGCACGGTGGCCGACAGCGACATCGTGGCGGCGCGCAGTGCATTCTCGCTCGACGTGAACGTCAGCACGGTCTTTCCGCCGCGCTCGACGTAGAGCGCAAGTGAACCGTCCACGAGCACGACCATCGCTCCCGCTTTGCGACCAGGCCGATGCCCACGCTTCTCCACGGCCTCTGTTGCGGTGCCGGGCTCGTTGGCTGGTCCTGGCCAGCCGAGGGCCGCGCCGTACGGGTTCGCCGGATCCGTCGCCGCCAGGGTGAGGGCCTCGAGCTTCGGTACGGACTCCGGTTCGACGGTGAAGTTGCGCAGCCGGTCGACGGTGGCGCCCGTCGCAAACTGCGCGGCACCCAGCCCATCCACGAAGTATCCACGCCGCGCGCGACCAGACTCTTCGAAGCCGCTCAGCACCTTATATGCCAGAGCGAAACCCCCGCGGATGCCTTCGCTTACCACCGCGCCGCGAGTCACAACACCGTGCCGCTCCAACAGGGACTCGGCCATCGCCTTCGCCCGCACGGTCGTGTCGCCCTCGGCCAGGGGCAGCAGCGACCAGCGACCAGCGCCGGTGGGCGGCCCCGAGCTCATCACCCTTGTCGAACTCGACCGACCCCGCATGGATCGGGTACGCCGGGGAGCGGCAGGCCCCCCGAGGTGCGACCGCAGCGGCGAGAAGGTGTCGTTGGTCACCAGGCCCGCCCAGACCAGCTCCCACAGGGCTGCATTCAGGGACTTGTCGTCGGTGCTGCCGACGGCCTGCCCCAGCTGGCGGAAAAAGTAGGCGCCTCCGCCCGCGAGCGCCTCCAGAATGGAGCGCTGCAGCGGCGTTGTCTCGTCACCGCTCGGCTCGGCCAGGGTCAGCCTCGCGGTATCGGCCAGGTGCAGGCTCACCCAGCCATCGCTGCCCGGGAGCACGCCATTACCAGACCAGATGACCTCACCGGAGACCGTCAACTCATCCAGCCACGCCTGCGAGTAGTTCGGCAGCCGGGCGGGGAATATCAGCGACTCCCACGCGGATGCCGGCAGCGAGACCCCAGCGAGTTGCTCTATCACCTGTGCGAGACCATCAACGCCGCGCAGCGAACCGCC
>NZ_JANLVV010000311.1:0-6492 GCF_031364185.1 Salinibacterium sp.
CCACAGCGGATCGTCGAAGAATGCGGACGTGACGGTCGCGACGATTGCCTCGATATCGTCGGGCTGCGCTACGCGGGTGAGGTGGCCGGTGGGATTCATTAGCTCAGGATATGGGCGTCGCTGACTTCGCCGTCGAGGTACGGTGGGTGCCATGACCGACACCTGGCCCGGCGCAATCAGTGCCGTCACTCTCTTCACCGAAGACCTCGCGGCGACGAAGGCGTTCTACAGCGAGGTTTTCGGGCTGCCCGTGCACTATGAAGACGGGCAATCCGCGGTGTTTAACTTCGGCAACACGCTCATCAACCTGCTCGAGATCGGTGAGGCGCCAGGGCTGGTCGAGCCTGCCGTGGTCGCCAGCCGAGCATCCGGAACCCGTATGCAACTCACCATCACAGTCGACGATGTGGATGCCACGTGCGCCATGCTCGCCGACCGTGGTGTCACCCTGCTGAACGGGCCGGTTGATCGGCCATGGGGCATCCGAACGGCGTCGTTCATCGACCCCGCGGGGCACGTCTGGGAGATCGCGCACTGACTCGGAATGTCGGTGGCGTGCGGCAACATGAAGACATGACACCACCAATATTTGCTCTTGCGCCAGGCCGAATATCGCACTAACGTGAGGGCTGATCGATAACCGGGAGGAGGCCGACATCATGATGTTCAACAATGCAGTGACAACTGATTTTGCAGTGACATTTGATTTTGCAGTGTCATCTGATTTTGCAGCAGCGTTCCGCACTGCCCCACGGCCCGCTGTAACGCACAGCTCCATCGTCGACCTCGCCACCATCTCCGCCGCCTGACCAGCTGGCTCAGTCCGCCGCCCGAATGGGCGAGATGCTATCGAAGCCCAACCGGCCCTCCTGACAGGGCGCTGGTCTCCCATCCCGGTATTCTCGCGTCTTCCGCGACCCGGGTCCCCGCCGCCGCGAGCGGCTCCGCCGTGTCACAACAGGCGTCGTCGTCTTCTCTCGTCGAACACCGTCGACTGCCCAGGCACCGCACCAGCAAGGATCATTATGAACGCCACACTGACCAGCACCACCGGTCTGCATGAACACCCCCCTTCCGTCCGCTACGAACCGCGCACAGTCGGAGTTTTTGACCGAGTCGCATTGCACGTGGGTATCGCCCTCATCAAATGGGGCCGTCGCCCGCGGCGAATCATGTCTCGGGAGCAATCCAGCCGCGAATTTCGCACACGAGTCGAGCAAGAGGAACGCGAACGAGCAGCCGAACGTCGGCTGCGACTCAACGGGCCGCTGCGATGAGTGCGGTGTCCGTGGTGAGCGCACCGGGCGGAGTCACACCCGCCCGGTGCCTCGGCCCACCGCCTCGCTTCTAGGCCAGCGCACGCAGTCGTGGCGCGAGATCGCGCTCGAAAAGGTCCAGGAAACGCCGTTGATCCTGACCCGGGGCGTGGAATACGAGGTGATTCATTCCGTATCCGACATAGCTCGCGATCTGCTCGACTACCGCATCCGGATCATTGCCAACAATCCACCGTGATGCGATCTTCTCGATCGGGAGCGCATCAGCCGCCCTCTCCATCTCGATCGGGTCCGTGATGTCGTGCTTCTGCTCTTTCGACAGGGCCAACGGTGCCCAGAAGCGCGTGTTTTCGAGCGCCAGTTCGGCATCGGTGTCATACGAGAGCTTGATTTCGATCATCCGGTCGATGTCAGTGAAGTCCCGGCCGACCTTCTCCGCGCCCTTCTTCACAGCAGGGATCAGTTGCTCCGTGTAGAGCTCCACGCCCTTACCGGAGGTGCAGATGAAACCGTCCCCCGCCCGGCCCGCGTAGCGCGCCACCACCGGGCCGCCCGCTGCCACATATACCGGAATCGGAATGTCTGGCCTGTCGTAGATGGATGCGTCGTGGGTCGAGTAAAACTCCCCCTCGAAGTTCACGCGATCCTCACTCCACAACTGGCGCATCAGCTCGATGGATTCCCGCAGTCGCGCGAATCGCTCCTTAAACTCAGGCCAGGTCTGCTCGCCCGCTCCGCGGAAGCCCGTCGCGACCTCGTTGAGGGCTTCGCCGGTGCCGACCCCGAGCATGATGCGGCCCGGGTAGAGGCATCCCATTGTCGCAAAAGCCTGCGCGAGAACCGCGGGGTTATAGCGAAAGGTCGGGGTCATGACGCTCGTGCCGATCGAGATGGTGCTCGTGCGCTCCCCCACCGCGGCCATCCAGCTGAGGGAGAACGGAGCATGCCCGCCCTCGTGCCGCCAAGGCTGGAAATGGTCACTGACCGCCACGCTTTCCATGCCGTGTTGCTCGGCGGCTACCGCAATTTCTACCAGCTCACGCGGGTCGAACTGCTCAGCCGATGCCTTGTATCCGAGTTTGAGGGTCACGCCTCTATTCTGCGCTGGATCGGGGGTGGGCGGTACCTGTAAGTCGGTCCTACCGTTTAGGTCCCCTGCTTGCCGCTTCCCCCGCGGCCTCTGGCGCGCCCTGCCCTCCGCCGCGCCCTCCTTTCTGGCGCGCCCTGCCCTCCGCCGCGTCCTGCTTTCTGGCGCGCCCTGCTCTCCGCCGCGCCCTCCTCTCCGCCGGAAATCTGTGGAAAGAGGTTTTGCACATTTTCGTATTTATATTCGAATGTCTGAGACAATTGAACCATGCCCGACTTCGCCTCCCTCCTCACCGAACTTGCCTCAGTGGCATCCCGGTGTGCGAGCGCGGCGCGGGCGGGCGCGGGCGAATCTGTCGACGAAACTCTGCTCGATCACCTCCGGAATATTGCCGCATCAGTCCGCCTGCTCGACATTGCAGCCTCCACCGTCGCCGCAGAGATTGACCATCGTTCTCGCCGAGAACTGGGATACAGCGGGCTCGCGCAACGGCAGGGTGCACGCACCCCGGCAGTATTGGTGCAGTCGATTACGGGCGCGAGTGGGGCTACCGCGCGCCGGCTCATTCGAGTCGGTGCGATGGTCTCCGAGATTGCCACGCGCGATGAGCAGCCGACGTTCTGTATCACAGAGCCCTGGCTCGAGGTCGCCGTTCGGGCGGTGGCAGCAGGGGTGATCTCCAGCGAAGCGCTTGAGGCGATTCGGTGCGGGCTCGGCGCTCCCAGCGGTGACGTGTCCGCGCCGGCGGAGGGTGATGTGACGGTTCAGGCCCTATCGGTCGCCGTAGGACTGCTTACCGCCATAGCCAACGACGTAACACTCGACCAGCTCGCCGCCTGCGCCCGCGAGAGTCGCGACCAATTGGATTCCGATGGGGTTAGTGCCCGGGAAGAGGAGCGTCGAGGCCGCCGGTACCTGCGCCTATTTCCCCAGAGCGATGGGATGACGAAGATCGTCGGCCTGCTCGATCCCGAGTCTGCTGCGGTGGTGTGCGCTGCGGTCGACGTGGCAACGTCGCCTCGGCGGGGTGGCCCCCGGTTCGTCGATCCGAAAGACGTCGCTCGGGCCGAACAGATCGTCAACGATCCCCGGTCTACCGAGCAGCTGGCGCTGGATGCCCTCGTTGAGCTGGTCGATGTCGCCGTCAGGTCTCGTAACGGCGGCGTGCTCGGAGCTCGCCGAGCAGACGTGCGCGTTCTGGTCACCCAGCGCGACCTCGCGGCCCACACCGGAGTGGGATTCATCGAAGGCCAGAAGGCCACGATCTCCATCGCGAGCGTCGAACGCCTTGCCTGCGACGGTGGGCTTCAGCCGATCCTGTTCGACGACGACGGGCAGAGTCTGAACCTCGGCCGTTCACAACGGCGGCACAACACCCGTCAGCGGGCGGTGATTTCGGCTCGGGATGGCGGGTGCATCGAACCCGGGTGCGACCGGCCGCCCAGCTGGACCGAAGTTCACCACATCGACGAATTCAGCAAGGGTGGCAACACAGACGTGGCAGACGGAGTGTGCCTGTGCCGGTATCACCACATGCTCGTTCATAACAACGGTTGGAAGATCGACCGTAAGAATGGGCGCTACTGGCTGGTGCCGCCACCCGACATAGATCCGCAGCAACGACCGCGCCAGCTACACACCGCAAGCCCTGCGATGCGACGGCTGCTCGTCAGCGCCTAGGTGCCGGCGACGACGTGAATTCCGGCGCGGATAACGTCTCGCCTGCGGGACACGTGAGCAGCGAACCGGCAGCAGTTTACGGCGACTGCAGATACTTCGACACGGCCAATGGCACGTATGGCGCGACATCCCCACCCAGCGACGCGACCTGTCGCACAAGAGAACTGGAGACATGAGCATGAGCCGGATCAGGCAGCATGAACACCGTTTCGACCCCGGCCAGGTCGCGGTTCACGATTGCCATGGGGGTTTCGTACGCAACATCCACCTGGGAGCGGATTCCCTTGACGATCACAGCGGCGCCGACCTCCGTGCAGTAGTCGACCAGGAGGCCGACGCTCCAGCTCGTCACCCGAATGTCGCCAGTGAAACCGGCCTCGCGAATAGCCTGCTCGATCAGCGTCACCCGCTGGGCTATCGGAAGCAGCGCGGTCTTGCCTGGATTGTGAACCACCAGCACATGAAGTTCGTCGAACAGACCCGCCGCACGTTCAATGACGTCGAGGTGCCCGAGGGTGACAGGGTCAAAAGACCCAGGAACAACGGCGATCCTGTGCATAACCTCACCCTACCCAACCCACGTTACGGTTTCGTTACCGCAGTCACCCGGCTGGGGCGCAGAGCCCGGAGCCACAGGGCGGGCGGGCGACATGACGCATCAGTTCTTTGCCAGAAACGCTTCCGATGTCTCATCGAGTCTGCGGTCGAGAGCCTCGCGCAGTGCCGGGTGTGCCGCCAGCGTGGGGTCGGCGGCGAGCACCT
Source organism: Salinibacterium sp. (assembly GCF_031364185.1). Lineage (NCBI taxonomy): Bacteria > Bacillati > Actinomycetota > Actinomycetes > Micrococcales > Microbacteriaceae > Salinibacterium > Salinibacterium sp. The sequence goes on from NZ_JANLVV010000311.1 coordinate 4,807, forward strand.
CGGCGGCTCGCTCCCGCGCGTCGGCAATGAGAGCGCCATCCTTCGCCACCCGCACCAGGCGCAAGCTCGACCGACCACCAGACTGGGTGGTTCCCAACACATCGCCCTCCTGTCGCAGCTCCAGGTCTTTATTGGCCAGCTCGAATCCATCGAGGGTGGATGCCACGGCCTCCACCCGCTCACGAGCAAGAGTCTCCTGCTCGGCTCCGGTCACAAAAAGCGCGAGCCCCGGTACCTCACCGCGTCCAACCCGACCGCGCAGCTGATGCAGCTGGGACACCCCGAACCGGTCGGCATCGAGCACCACCATCGTGGATGCGTTCGGCACATCCACGCCCACCTCGATCACCGTCGTCGCCACAAGCACATCGATCCGCCCCTCGGCGAACGAGCGCATGATCTCGTCTTTGTCGTCACCCGACATCCGGCCGTGAAGAGCTTCGATACGTTTGCCGGCCAGTACCGGATTGGCGCGAAGGGATGCCAGAACGTCCGTCACCGTGGCAGTGGGACGGGGGGCAGCGGCGTCCGCAGCCTGGGCATCCGGAACCGGAAGATCAGATTGCTCACCGGGACTCGTATCGATCGCCGGGCACACGACGAACGCCTGGTGGCCCTTGGCCAACTCTTCCGCGACCCTGGACCAGACCCGGGACACCCATCCCGGATGCTCGGCCAGCGGAACCACGAAACTCTCGATGGGCGAACGGCCGGCGGGCAACTCGGCGATGGAGGAGATGTCGAGGTCACCGAACACCGTCATGGCGACGGTACGAGGAATGGGAGTGGCGGTCAGCACGAGCACGTGCGGAGGTTGCCGGCCCTTCAGTCGCAACGCCTCGCGCTGCTCCACGCCGAAACGGTGCTGCTCATCGACGACGACGAGCCCGAGGTCGAAAAACTCGACCTTGTCACCGAGCAGCGCGTGCGTTCCGATGACGATGCGCGCCGAGCCAGACACGGCCGCAAGCAGCGCCTTCCGGCGTTCGGCCACCGGAAGTTGACCCGTCAACAGGGTTGGTCGCAGGCGCGCGGCGAGGTCAGGGCCGAGCGTCTTCACTATCGACCGAAGATGCTGGTGGGCGAGCACCTCGGTGGGGGCCAACAGGGCAGACTGGCCACCCGACTCTGCCACGGCGAGCATCGCCCGGAGCGCGACAAGAGTCTTGCCCGAGCCCACCTCGCCCTGCACCAGCCTGTTCATCGGCACCGGTACCGCGAGGTCATCCGAAATCTGCAGTCCCACCAGCGCCTGGTCGCCGGTCAGGGTGAACGGCAGCGCCGCGTCAAAACCGTCGAGAATCACCCCGGCCGTGCGTGCAGTCGCGGCCGTCTCCCGCAGCCTTTGCCGTTGTTGCAGCAGCGCGGCCTGCAGCACGAAGGCTTCCTGGAAGCGCAGCGTCTTGCGCGCTCCGCCCCACTCGGCGTCGATCGTTGGCCGATGGATGAGTCTCAGCGCCCGCGAATATGGCATGAGTTTCAGTAAACCGCGCACAGCATCCGGAACCGGATCGTCTATCTCCGGCAGGGCGTCAAGCACGACAGCGACAGCCTTCTGGATCTGCCAGCTCGCCACGGTAGAGGTGGCCGGATAGAGGGGAATCGGCAGCTCGGCCCAGGCTTTCGCGCGCTCGGCGCCGGCGCTGTCGGCCGCAGCGCCAGCAGCAACACCATCGCCAGCGCCAG